>JBEANZ010000353.1:0-5050 GCA_041165185.1 Verrucomicrobiota bacterium
CCGCGCGCAGCGGCGCGGCGTCGTCGGGCAGCGCGCGGCGAAAGCGCTCGGGCCGCGGTCCCGCATAGGCGAGCACGCCGCCGCGCCCGCCGAGCCCGAGGACGGCCCACTCGTCGAAGAGCGTCTGCCCGTAGGCGAAGTTCAGCCGCGCGATCGCGCGCTCGATCAGGGGGCGGGCCGTGGCGAGATCCATGCGCGCGGAAAAAAGGGCGAACGCCGCGCGCGAGGCAAGCCGCGCGCGCGGACGGCGCAGGGTGACGGCGGTCGAGGTGCTCGGGCACGGCGGCGCGGGTGCGCGTGATTGGCGAAGGCACGACACGCAGGGACGCTCGCCGCTACGGCGCGCGCCTCAACCCGGCGCGCCGCCCGCGATGTAGTTGCGCAGGTGCTCGGCCTCGGCGCGGTTCACATCGGCGATCCAGCGCGAGATGTCGCCGATGGAGATGAGGCCGACGAGGCGGCCGGCGGCGACGACGGGGAGGTGGCGGCAGCGTTTCTCGGTGAAGATCGCCATGGTCTCCTCGGTCGTGGTGGCGGGGGTGATGGTGAGGACGTGCGCGGACATCACGTCGGCGACGCGCGTGGCGCGCGGGTCGCGGCCGTCGCCGACGATGCGGCGGAGCACGTCGCGTTCGGTGAAGATGCCGGCGAGGCGATCGCCCTCGAGCACGACGATGGCGCCGACGCGGTGGCGGTTCATTTCGGCGACGGCGTCGAAGACCGAGAGGGAAGGCGCGACGGAAAAAACCGTCGCGCCCTTCCGTTCCAACAGGGAGGAGATGGGGACGTTCATGGGTAACTGGGGTGCGCGCAGTGTGCGGCGCGCGCGGGGCGCGGCAATGGGAATCCCGGAGGCCGGTGCCGTCCACGGATCGGGAGATCCGCGCCACGGTAGCGCTACCGCGACGCCAGATGCCACTGCCGGCAGTGCGGGCAGAGATACGCAGTGCGCTGGCGTTCGACGCCGGCGAGCGCGGCCGCGTCGAGCGCATCGCCTTGCGAGCGGTAGCGGCGTTTGCGTTCGCACTGGCGGCGGCGTTCGGCGGCGGTGGGTTTTTTCACGGCGGCGATGCCCGTGCGCTCAATGCGTGAGCACGTAGAAGATGATGTTCACGGCGAGCGGGTAGGCGATTTTCTCGGAGTAGTTCTTGAAATATTCGTGGTCCTCGCCCTCGCGTTCCCAGCCGTCGCTGTCGTCGGAGTTGTGCAGGCCCATCACCATGAGGCGGCCCTTCGCATCGAAGATCACGCGGTGGTGGATGGTGGTGCCGGGGATTTTCAGGCCGATACGGATGTTGGGCACCTGGGCTTTTTCACGGATGGTGAAAACGCAGCGGTAGAGCGGGTGCTCGATGGGGAGCTCCTCGAAACGCGACTCCGGGAGGACGGTGCGAAAGAGGCGCTCGACGTGGTCCCACGCGTCGTCGCCCCAGAAATCCGTCATGAGCAGGAAGCCGCCGTTGCGCAGGTAGGCGCGCAGCGCGACGGTTTCCTCCTCCGTGAGCGCCATCGCGCCGGGCGAAACGGCGAACAGAAACGGAAAATCCGCCAACTCGGGATCCGTCGCGCGGACGATGCGGGCGTTGGGATCGACTTTCAGCGAGGTCATTTGCTGGAGGCGAAAGGAGAGGTTGAGATCGGCGTCGGGAAAATCCGTGGTCCAGCCGCCGCGCCAGCGATTCGTCGACGCATAGGTCGGGCGCGGCGCGGCGTCGTAGCGCAGCCGCGCAAACGTAAACACGTCCGACGCGAAGCGCGGCGGGTTTTCCCAGACAGGCGTGCCCGTGCTGCGCGTGGGGATTTCGCGCGCGGTGCGCGTGCCGGGCGGCACGTAAACCTGACCGCCGCCAAGAAACCCGCCGCCACCGCCACCGCGCTGCGCGAGCAACGCTGCGCCGATGAGCAACGCCGCGAGCACACCGCTGATCGGCCGGAGCCGCCGGGTCGCGGGGAGGAGACGCATCGTGCCGCCGAGTAGAACGAGCGCGGGATCGGGAGCAAACGGAATGGACGGGCGCGAACGCGGGCGTGAGACAGAAACTGAGGGAAATGGAGCGACACCTGGGTGGCACGGGCCTCCTGACCCGCGGCGGCGCTCCGCGCCGCCAATTTTTGTAGGGCCGGCGCTCGTCGCCGTGCCGTCGCGCCGCACACGTGCGAGCGATAGCGAATGTCGGTTGGGTCTCTCGCGTGAAAAGCGCGACGGCACGCCGGCGAGCGGCGGCCCTACGGTTCAACGGCACCCCGTAAATGGTCGCGCACCCGAATGCGGGCGCGGATCGAAATACCGCGGAGCCGGCCGCGCCAGCGCGCCGACCTACTGCGGCGCGGCCGTTTGGGTGATGCGAAACAGCTTCGACTGCGTGCGGAGGAAGAGCGCGTCGCCGGCGATGGCGGGGGTCGCGAGGCTGATTTCGCCGAGGGCGTTTTTGCCGAGCTCGGCGTAGGTGTCGCCGGCGGCGAAGACGATCGTGGTGCCGTTTTCGTTGAGCGCGTAGATGCGGCCGGCGCTCGCCACGAGGGAGCTCGAGAACGTGTTGCCCGAGCCGCCGACGCGCTCGCGGAAAATTTCGCGGCCCGTCGCGGCCTCGAAGACCTGCATCATGCCGCCGTCGTTGAGCGAGTAGAGGCGGTCGCGATAAAACAGCGGCGAGCCCGTGTAGGGCGTGCCGCGCGGTTGCGACCACGCGACGAAGGGGCCGGAGGTCTCGCCCTGCGGCGGCGTGATGTCGCCGGTGGCGCCGGGCTTGATGGCGAAGAGCGGGCGGTTGTTTTCGCCCTGCGAGCCGGAGCCGACGAAGAGCAACCCGCCGCCAGCCGCCGGCGAGGGCGTGGCCTGTGTCATGCCGCGCAGACGCCAGAGTTCCTGGCCGTCGAGGCCGTAGCTGACGACGAGACCTTTTCCGATCGTGACGATCTCGGTGCGCTCGGGCGTCGTCCAGATGAAGGGCGTGGCCCAGCCGGATTTGTTTTTCGCCGCGAGGTCCGTCCGCGGCGCGGTCCACACGGGCTCGCCGGTCTTGGCATCGAGCGCGGCGAGAAACGATTCGCCCTCGCTGTCGCGCAGCACGTAAACGCGGCCGGCGTGGACGACGGGCGACGAGGCGGTGCCGAAATCGAGGTAGATGGGCTCGGGCGCCCACGTGCGGCGCCAGAGCACCGTGCCATCGAGCGCGAGGCAGAAGAGGCCGACGTTGGGGCCAAACGAGGCGTAGAGCCGCTCGCCATGGTGGCCGGCGTCTCGGAGGCGTAGGTGTTCTTGCGGTGGCGACCGCCGAAGGGTTTGCCGCGGTGCGCCTCGCGTTCCCAGAGTTGTTTTCCGGTGGTAGCATCGAACGCGAGCACGAGATAACTGACCTCCTCGACCTCGGCGGTCTGCTCGATGTCGCGCGCGATGACGCGCTTGTTCACCTCGTCATCGGGCAAGCCCTGCTTCTTGAGCTCGGCGATGTAGTCGTTGCCGAAAATGCCCGTCTGCGCGGGCTTGATTGCGCCGCGCGCGCTCGTGACAAAAACGCGCCCGCCCGCCACGACGGGCGAAGACCAGCCGTTGCCGGGCACCTCCGCGGCCCACGAAATACCCTTGGTCGCGGACCACTCGACCGGGAGCTTCGCGGCGTCCGCGACCGCCGAGCCACCCGGCCCGCGAAACTGCGGCCACGGCGCGGCGGCGGCTCGCAGGCCCGGTGAAGCCGTGGACGCAGCGACGGACGCCGCCAGAAGAAAAATCGATGCACGCATGGGATGGGATTTCCGTCTGAAGACACGGGTGCGAACAAGGCCTGGCAGCAAGGCCTTTGCGACGAAACCGGGAGCCGATGCGCTGATGTGGCGAAAGCGAAGTTGCCGCAGCGCGCGGACGGGCCAGCGTGGGCGCGTCAGCCCCATCCATCTCTGCGACATGCGCTCCCTCCTTTCCCTCCGTGCCGGTCTCACGCTTGTGTTCGCCAGTCTCGTGGCGCCTGTCGCGTTTGCGCAGCTGGGCGCCCGCAACACCGAGGAGTGGCTCAAGACCCTCGATTCGCAGAACCGCGTTTCAAAATTGAAAATCGACGACGCCGTCGCCGCGCTGAAGCTGAAGCCCGGCGACGTGGTGGCCGACATCGGCGCGGGCTCGGGCGTCTTCACGTTGCCACTCGCGCAGGCCGTGCCCAACGGCCGCGTCTATGCCGTCGACATCGACCAAGGCCTCGTGGACCACATCGCGAAAAAGGCGCAGACGGCCAAGGCCGCCAACGTGCGCGCGGTGCTTGGCGCCTTCACCGATCCGAGGCTGCCGGCGCGCGACGTCGACGTGGCCTTCATCTACGATGTGCTGCACCACATCGAGGACCGCGCGGGCTACCTGAAAAACCTCGCGCCCTACCTGAAGCCCGGCGGCCGCATCGCCGTGATCGATTTCCACCCCGAGCTCGGCCCGCACAGGAACGACGCCAAGCTACAAATCACCCGCGAACAGACGCGCGACTGGATGGCCGCCGCCGGCCTCAAGGTCGTCGCCGAGCACCCGCTCTACGAGGACAAGTGGTATGTGGTGTATGGGAAGTGAGCCGTGGTGGGAGAGGGCGGGAGCGTCGGAGCGGAATAGCAGGGACATTTTGAAATACTTCGTCCGATTCAGGCGCCAGCGACCTCAGATTCGGGCACCGTTCGATAGTCAAGTTCAGCCCCGTTCGGAGCGTTCACGGCCGGGCCGTGGTCGTTGAAAGTGACGCGGGCTTCCAACGGCTCCAATCACCCTCAGTCACATAAATGGGGATGACGGTCATGACTCCGGCCCCCACAACGCTCCATTGTTCATAAAGAAATCCATCCTTGCCCTTATAGATTCGACGACTCGTCCAAGTCGTAGCAACCCCACCCGGGGTATGATTCTCACTGCGGGTGACGTGGGTTTCGCGAGCTTTGCCGAAAACGAATGAACTGCTAAGCCGGAAGTGTGCAGTTGAAAGAGGGCCGCCGTCTGGGAAGTGATTGGGTTTGATGAAGAACAACCAATCGCAGGACAACGGTCCGCTTCACCAAACGGTGGCGGACGGATTTGAGTTCA
>JBEANZ010000354.1:0-3767 GCA_041165185.1 Verrucomicrobiota bacterium
TTGGTGCCCATGCGTCCGGTGACGCCGTTCATGATGATGCCGACTTTGTGCGTGGTCATGGTGAGAAAAGGGTCGGGATCGAAAGCGGGATTGAAGCGCTAATCGACGCTAATTTTTGCGAATCGGAAGGGGCGGGGTGGGAGTTGCAGTGCGATAGGGCGCGGTGCGATGGGTGGAGAAGGAGGATTGCGGGCGACGGGGAGATCGTGCGGGGTGGGGGCGAACAGAATTGGTAAACAAGAAATGAAAGATAGCCGTTTCAGTGCGCTTTGGGTGCTCATTCCACTGACGGGGACGCTGGTAGCGTTTACGGGTGGGATGCTGTTCCTGGGTTGGTTCGCGACCGATTTTGGTTTCGCGGCGCACTCCCCGCTTCTCATCACAGCCTTTGTAGCGGCGGTCCTGATAACAATCGCAGTCATTGGCGGCTACTTAGGCGCGCAGAATAGACGGATCAGGCCATCGGTTCTTTTCTCCGGCTTTGCAGCGTTATTGGTCGTCACATTTTCTGCGCTCACAATTGGGTCCATGGTCGAAGCGTTCTCCGGTGATCGGTTTTCAATAGTGCTCACGGCTCTTGGAGGATTCTTGACGCTTTTCTTTGGCGTTCTTTTGAAGCGAAGTTTGGGTCGCATTCAAAGGAAAGCATGACCCGGTCTTGTTTGTGCCGCGCAATCGGTCGCGCTTTCCAGTTGGAAAACCGCGATGACCTGCCGAAGAGCTTCGCCCATGATGTGAGCGTCCGCCGTTTGACGGCGCTGAGTTCGACAAACGATGCGGCACCAACTCCGGCGAGTCGGTGACCCGCTCCGCGAACATCACGCGAGGTCCGAGGGCGGGTCAGAGACCCTGCCCTACGTCCGAACCCTTGGTGCCGCTCGTCGCGTTGGTCCAAGACAGCTCCACTCGCTCACGCTCGCGGCTACCAGTGGGTGGCCGGCCGAGGGCCGGTTGGGGACCGGCGCGATCCGATGCCATCTATGAAAGGCCTGTGGAATGTAGGGCTGCCGCTTGCCGGCATGCCGTCGCGGATATCACGGGCGCCGCGCGACGGCACGGCGGCGAGCGCCGGCCCTACGAAAGGCCAAGCGCCTTCGGTATGAGGTATCAGTTGTAGAACATCGCCTCGTTGCTCTGGAAGAGGGCGTGGGCGAGTTTGGTCCAGGCGTCGAGGGATTGGCGCGTTGCCACCACGCCGCCGACCGGGCCGTTTTGCGGGCTCGGGCGTTTGCCGCCGCCGGCCGCCATCGCGGCGGCCATCGCTTGTTGGCGCATTTCTTTTCGCGCTTCCATCGCGCGCATCGCACCCGGGCCGACGGGCGCGGCGGGTTTCGCCGGATCGCCGGGGAGATCGACGGCGGTGCCGGCGGGGTTTTGTTTCACGTAGCCCACGGCGAGCGCGATTTCCTTGGTCGTCGGCGGGCGCTGGTAGACGGCGAGGTAGAGCGAGGTCACGCGTTCCTCGTCGGATTTCAGCGCGGCGAACGAGGCGCGGTCGACGAGTTTGCGCGAGGTCTCGATCACCATCGGGCTGTTCATCAGGAAGAGCGCCTGTTGCGGGACGAGCGTCTCGTAGCGGCGGCCGGTGGGCACGTCGGGGCTCGGGAAATCAAACTGCGTGAGCAGCTCGGGCGGGTTTTGCCGGTCGATGCGGACGTAGAGCGCGCGGCGCGTGGCGAAGCCTTCGCTCGTGAGCAACACCGGGCGGCCGCCGATGGTGCGGTCGAGCTCGCCGGTGATTTGGAGGAGCGCGTCGTGCATGGCCTCGAAGTCGAGGCGGCGGAGGTTGGCGCGCCAGAGGAATTTGTTGTTGGGGTCGATCTCGGCGAACTTCGCGTTGGTGTGGCCGCTTTGCTGGTAGGCGGCGCTGAGGACGATTTGGCGTTGGAGGTTTTTCACGGACCAACCGCCCTCGACGAACGTCGCCGCGAGCCAGTCGAGCAGCTCGGGGTGCGTGGGGGCGGAGGACATGTTGCCGAGGTCGTCGGGGGTCGAGACGAAGCCGGTGCCCCAGTGCTGCTGCCAGAGGCGGTTGACGAGGACGCGGGCCGTCATCGGGTTTTTCGGATCGGCGATGGCGAGGGCGAGTTGGAGGCGGCCGGAGCCTTCGTGCCACTCGGGGCGCTTCTTCGGATCGGGGGAGAGGATTTCGAGGAAACGGCGCGGGACGGTGTCGCCTTTGTTCTGGGCCTCGCCGCGGAGGAGGACGGTGTAGTCGCGGGAGCGGGCGACGTCGTGGAGGGTGTTGGCGCGGGCGGGGGCGCCGGGGTGGGTCGTCTCGAGGTCGGCGATTTCGCCGGTGATTTCGCGTTCGCGGCGCTGGAGTTCGCGGTTCTTGTCGCGGTCCTTCGTGCGGGATTTGCGGAAGGCGATGCGCTCCTGTTCGTAGTTGGCCATCTTCTTTTTCAGCGCGTCGGCCTTGGTCATGTAGTCGAGGAGGTCGGGCGTGCTCGGCAGTTTCGTGGCGAGCGCAGGGAGGTCCGAGGGGAGCGCGGGCGTGGTGCCGTAGCTGTTGGCGAAGACGCCGTAGAGCGAGTAGTAGTCCTTCGTCGGAATCGGGTCGAATTTGTGATCGTGGCAGCGGGCGCAGGCGACGGTGAGACCGAGGAAGGCCTTCGACGTCGTGTCGATTTGGTCGCCGATGATGTCGTCCATGCGGCCTTGGAACTGGTTGCCGAGCGTGAGGAAACCGAGGGCAGCGAGGGCGGATTGGTCGACGGGGCGCGCGGCGTTTTTGTCCTTGGCGCGGAGCTTGGCGAACTGGGCGTCGAGGACTTTGTCGGCGGCGAGCTGTTCGACGATGAATTGGTTGTAGGGCTTGTCGCGGTTGAAGGCGTCGATGACGTAGTCGCGGTAGGTCCACGCGTGCGGGAAGCGGCGGTCGACCTGACCCTTCACGTCGCCCTTGGTGTCGGAGAAGCGCGCGACATCGAGCCAGTAGCGGGCCCAGCGTTCGCCGTAGTGCGGGGAGGCGAGCAGGCGATCGACGACGCGCGCGTAGGCGTTGGGCGAGGTGTCGATGAGGAAGTCCTCGATTTCCTTTTCGGTGGGGGGCAACCCGATGAGGTCGTAGGTGACGCGGCGGATGAGCGTGGACTTGTCGGCGGGGGCGTTGGGGGTGAGGCCGTTGGCCTCGAGTTTCGCGAGGATGAAATCATCGACGGGGGTCTTGGCCCACGCGGGGTTGCCGGTGGTCGGCAGCGCGGGTTTTTTCACGGGCTGAAACGCCCAGTGGTTCTTGCCGACGCCGCCGTAGGAGGCCGCGCTGCCGGCGCTGACGCGCGAGCGCGGATCGGGCGCGCCGCGGCGGACCCACTCGGTGAGATCGGCGATTTGGGCGTCGGAGAGTTTGTCGCCCTTGGGGGGCATCTGGAGGTCCTCGTCCTTGTAGGCGACGGCCTGGATGAGGAGGGATTCCTTGGGTTTGCCGGGGACGATGGCGGGGCCGGTGTTGCCGCCGTGGAGCGTGCCTTCGCGGCTGTCGAGGACGAGGCCGCCGCGGATCTTATCGGACTCGTGGCTGTGGCACTTGTAGCAACGCTCGGTGAGGACGGGGCGGATCTTGGTTTCGAAAAACTTGAGGTCCTCGGGGGAGATGGCGGCGGGTTTGGCGTCGGCGGCGCGAAGCGCGGGCACCAACGGAAGGAGCACAACGGATGCGACGAAGGGGAGGTAGCAGGTGAGGCGGCGCATGGGAGTTAGGCGAGGATCGGTTGGACGACGTTGCCGGCGACGTCGGTGAGGCGGAAATCGCGGCCGTTGAAACG
>JBEANZ010000355.1:0-14335 GCA_041165185.1 Verrucomicrobiota bacterium
GACGTGGAAGACCGGGAAGATCGCCGCGCAGACGACCGCGAAAATCGTCATGGCCTCGGCGGCGCGGTTGATCGAGGTGCGCCATTTCTGACGGAGCAGGCAGAGGATGGCCGAGATGAGCGTGCCGGCGTGGCCGATGCCGATCCAGAAGACGAAGTTGACGATGTCCCACGCCCAGTTGACCGGATTCGCGTGGCCCCAGACGCCGACGCCCGTGGCGACGAGATAGATCAGGCCGGCGACGGTGAACGACGCGACGAGGCACGCGACGCAGAAGCACCACCACCACCACGCGGGGGTCTTGCCCTCAATGATCCCGCAGATTTTCTCGGTGATCCAAGAGAACGAACGGTTGTTGCCTACGAGGACGGCGCGCGGGAGGACGGCGGGATTAACCTCCGACAGAATCGCGGGCGCAGGAGCGGCGGGTTCAGCGTGGGCCATTATTCATGCCCTCCCTTTTTGGTCGGCGCGGCGCCATGCGCGGGCTTCGCGGGTTGCCCGTGCGCGTGACCGGCGTGGTCATCGTGCGCGGCGGGATGGTTCTTCTTGTCGTATTCCTGCCGGCTGAAGGGCGTCGCGATCTTCGCGTAGTCGGGCATCGCGGGGTTCGGGTTGCGGAGCTTGCCGAGGTAGGTCGTGCGCGGGCGGATGTTGAGGTAGCCGAGCAACGCGTAGTCCTGCTCGCGGGCCTTCGCCTGGGAAACGCGGCTCGTCTTATCGAGGATGTCGCCAAACTCGATCGCCTCGACGGGGCACACCTGCTGGCAGGCGGTCTTGATCGTGCCGTCGGGGACCTCGACCTTGTCGGGGGTGCCGGCCTGCGCCATCGCGACCTTGTGCTGGATTTTTCCGTTCTGGATGCGCTGCACGCAGTAGGTGCATTTTTCCATCACGCCGCGCATGCGGATCGAGACCTCGGGGTTCTTCACCATTTTCACGAGCTCGGGCATGCCCTTTGGGCCGAGCTGGCTCATGTAGAGGCTGTCGAGCTGGCGCTGGTTGAAGTCGAAGAAATTAAAGCGACGGACCTTGTAGGGACAGTTGTTCGCGCAGTAACGCGTGCCGATGCAGCGGTTGTAGGCCATCGTGTTGAGGCCTTCCTCGTCGTGGACGGTGGCGTTGACGGGGCACACGGTCTCGCACGGGGCGAGTTCGCACTGCATGCAGGCGACGGGCTGGAGCGAAATCTGCGGGTCCTCGGGGATGGCGCGGTTGCCGCTCGGCTCGCCGCCGAAGAGGTCGGCCATCGCGCGTCCGTCGGCCTCGCCGTCGGAGTAGTAGCGGTCGAGGCGAATCCAGTGCATCTCGCGGCCGCGCATGACCTGATCCTTGCCGACAATCGGGATGTTGTTCTCGGCCTGACAGGCGACGACGCAGGCGTTGCACCCGATGCAGGTGTTGAGGTCGATCGACATGCCCCACTGGTGGAGGCCGTCGAACTTCGGCGTGGTGTAGAGGGAGTTGCCGCGCGGGATCTGCGCGCTGATTTCCGCCTGCGCCTTGGCGCGCTGCGCGGGCGTCATGGCGTTGAGCGCCTCGATGGAATACTTCACGCCGAGATTGCTCGGGGCGTGCGACTCCATGCCGATCTTGTCCACGAACGCCGGGTTCTCCTTGTAGCTCGTGCCGTCCTTCGCGGGGTTCGCCTCGAAATTCGCCTCGCGCACGATGTCGCGGCCTTCCATCGACCAATGCTCCTGCGTGTTGGCGAGCAGAGCGCGGGTGCCGGTGTCGGTGAGCTTGCCGCCGAGCGCGACGGACATCGTGTCAGTGGTGCGAAGCGGGTAGGCGTTGAAACCGGCGTCCTTGCCGACGTGAAACGCGTCCACCTTCCGGCCGTAGCCGAGCGGGATGACGACGGTGTAGTTGGCGAGGCCCGGCTGGATGTGGACGGGGCCGCGGAGCTTGCGACCGCCGACGGTCAGCTCGAAGACGCGGGCGTTTTCCTTGCCGATGGAGAAATCGTTTTCCTCCACGCGCGCGACCTGAATGGCGGAGCCATCAGGCGTGATCTTAAGTTCCTTCGCGAGGCGCGGGCTGACGAGGATCGCGTTGTCCCAGGAAATTTTCGTGATCGGGTCGGGGCACTCGTGGAGCCAGCCATTGTTCGCGTGGCGACCGTCGTCCATCTTGTGGTCGGTGACGAAACGCACCTCAAGGCGCTCCTTGGAAAAGGTCTCCGCCTTCGCCGCGTCGCGCAGCAGGCGCGCGGCGCTGCGGGCATCGAGCGTGACGGACGCGACGGGATAGGCCGAGCCGGCGAGCACGCCATCGTGCAGGAAACGCCGCATCGCCTTCTCGGCGTCGCCGCCGGCGAGCGCGGAAATCGTTTCCGCGACGAGCGCGTAGGGATCGGGGTTCGAGAGCTGGAGGATGCGCGCGAGGACCTCGTTTTCCGTGAGCCCGCCGAAGAGCGGCAGGATCATCGGCTGCACCGGGACGATGGTGCCGTCGGCTGTGCGGGCGTCGCCCCACGACTCGAGGAAATGCGCGGCGGCGAGACGCGTGCCGGCCAGCGCGGCGGTCTCGTCGACGTGGTAACCAAGGCGGATGACGTCGCCCACGGATTTTTGGAGCGCGGCCCAGTCGAGATCGGCGGGGGCGTTGTAGGCGGGGTTGCCGCCGAGGATGACGAGCGACTTTACCGCTCCGTCCTTAATCGATTTGGCGACGTCGGCGAGGGAGGCGGCGGACTTCGAGGCGGCGGTAACGAAATTCACCGTCGCGCCGATATTCTCGAGCACGGTGTTGATGCCGTAGACGATCGCGTGGACGGACGCGGGCTGGTGCGCGCCGGCGACGACGAGCGAGGCGCCCTTGTGCGCAGCGAGATCGTCGGCGCAAGCCTTGACCCACTTCGGATCGATGGTCACGCCCTGCGCGAGCGGGGCGAGTTGGTCCTTGGCCTGCGGGTAGAGTTCGCCGAGCACGGCGGCGGCGAGCGCGATCACGTGGCTCGACGCGAGGCGCAGGCGGTGATCGGCCATCGAGCCCGTCAACGAGAGGTGGCTCTCAGCGACGTAGAGGCGGTTCATGTCGTCGGACTTCGACTTCACGCGGCGGCCGTTTGCGAACTGCCGCGCGCTGGCGAGGCTGTGCGATTCGGCGCCGAGGAAATCGGCCTCGAGCGAGAGAATGCGTTTCGCCTTGGCGAACTGGTAGAGCGGCTTGACCGGCGAACCAAAGCAGGCGACAGCGGCCGCGACCGGCGGCTCGTCCTGCACGGGCTCGTATTCGGCCCAAAGCGCTTTCGGGAGCTTTTGTTTCAGGCCCTTGACGAGGCGGGCGCGCGTCGGCGACGACGATTCGTCGGCGAGAAACGCGAGGCCCGCTCCCTGCGTGGCGGCGTAGGTTTTGCCGAGGTTGGCGAGGAGTTCGTTGACGGCCTTCGCGTCGAGGACCGCCCCAGCCTTCGTGTGCGCCGTCGCACGATCCGGGTCGTAGAGATCGAGGATGGAAGCCTGCGCGCCGAGCGAAGTCGCGCCGCCGTAGGGTGCGTAGGACGGGTTGCCTTCAAGCTTGGTCGGGCGGCCCTGATGCGTCTCGGCAAGTAGCGGGATGGCGCCGCGACGGAGAGGCATCGCGGTCGCGTAATATTGCGGGAGGCCGGGGACGACGCCCTCGACGCTCTTGCCGTAGGGAAGGATGAATTTTTCCGGGCGGCGGCAACCGGCCAGTCCCACGCCACCGAGGGCGAAGGAGGCCGCCATGATTTTCATGAACTGGCGGCGGTCGGTGCCGTCCAGCTCGGCCGCGCCGTCGGGGAACTCCTTCGCCAACTGCGCCTGAAAGCCGGGCGCGGCGCTCAACTCGTCGAGGCTGCGCCAGTATTTGGGACCGGTGAGCTGCTCGCGTTCCGACGGAGCGGGATGATCAAATTTACGTTTCATCGATGGCAGCCGGAGCAGCTGGGGGGTGGTTTCACTTTCCAGTGATCCACCATTTTTTTCGCGTCGGCGGCCTTGCCTTGGTCGGCGAGGGTTTTCGAATCGAGGTTAAAGACATCCTTGGGGTTGCGCACGCGGCCGGCGGGGTCGCGGTGGCAGTCGAGGCAGAAGCCCATGCTGAGCGGCTGCATGTGCGTGACAGTGTCCATCTCGTTGACCTTGCCGTGGCACTCGACGCAGGAGACGCCGCGGTTCACGTGGACGGAGTGGTTGAAGAACGCGTAGTCGGGCGTCTGGTGGATCCAGACCCACGGGACGGGTTTGCCGGTGTCCTTGCCGGTCGCGACATCGTAGGCGGCGCGGACGGGGGCGAGGAGGGCGCTGTTGGGCTTGATCTGCGTGTGGCAGTTGAGGCAGGTCTGCGCGGTGGGGACGTTGGAGTGGCCGGACTTGTCGACGTTGGAGTGACAGTAGCGGCAATCGAGGCCGATTTCCTGGACGTGTTTCGCGTGGCTAAACGGGACGGGCTGAACCGGGGCGTAACCGACGCGCGTGTATTTCGGCGTCATGTAATAGGTCACGCCGGCGGTCGCGATGCCGGCGAGCACGACCAGATACACCACGATCTGAAACGGGAGCTTGTTCGCCGATTTCGGAAACAGTTTCGACATGGCGGGCGGTGTCCGGGGGCGTGCCGATTAGACGGCGCCGGCGCGGCGGGCGACGGCGCGGGTTTCCGGGCGCAACACGACGGGGGAAACACGTCCGGCTGCCGACGGCACCACGGCGGCCGGGGCCGAGCTCGCAACGGCCCGGGAGACGAGGCCCATCGACGCCGCCGCGCCGAGGAGGCGGGCGAGAAAACGTTTGCGCGATGGGTCGTGGCTCACGGTGGCGGTGTGTGGAGAAAAGTGCCGGCGAAGGAAGGGTGCGCCGTTTCGCTTGTAAACCAAAATTTCGGCGAGTTGTCCTTTGCGTGAAACAATTAGCGTCGGCACACGCCAAAGCGCCCGCCGCTAATCGCGATCGCGCCGCGGATCGCGTTGGCGCGGGGCTCGAAACGCGGCGGATGCGCGAAAAAAAACGCCGCCCCGAGGTGGGGCGGCGTCGAACCAAACAGGGGCGCGTCGATCAGGGCAGCTCGTAGATTTCGACGAGCGAGATGCCGGTGGTGGCGCCGACGCCCTGCACCTGCGCGGTGTAGGCGCCGGGGGCGAGGTTGAGCAACAGCGCGGCGTCGGCGCTGCCGTTGGCGAAAGCGAACGCGCCCGCGCGCGTAAACGCCTCCGTGACCGCCGCGACATCGGAGACCGTGCTCCAGCCGGAGTTGGTGGCGAGGGTGGTGTTGCCGGCGAACAGCGTGAGCTGCGGGCGGGCGAGCGCGCCGGCGACGCCGAAGCCGGTCAGCGCGGGGCCGGCGGCGCGGATGAGGACGCGTTTCGGCACATCGCCCGTGATCACGAGGCCGGCGATGATGATGTTGGCGCCGGTGCCGACGTTCGCGCGGGTGGAGATGTTGGCGAGTTTCTGAGCGGTGCTGCCGCCGGAGAGATCGTAGACCTCGACGAGGGCGACGCCGGCGCGGGCATCGGCCGCGCTGCACACGGCGCTGTAGGAACCGGGCGCGAGCGTGGTGAGGATGACGGAATCGACGCTCGTCGCGCCGAGCGGGAACGCTCCCGAGCGCGAGGCCGCGGCGGCGATCTCGGCGGTGTTGCCGGCGGTGGTCCAGCCGACGTTGGTCGCGAGTGTGGTCGAGCCGCGCACAAGGTCGAGGCGCGGGGCGGCGAGGAAGCCGGTGACACCGAAGCCGGAGAGCGTGGGGCCGACGGCGCGGATGAGCACGGTCTTGGACTCCACGCCGGTGACAACGAAGCCGACGATGGCGGCCTGATCGGCGATGCCGGCGCTGGTGCGGGTGGAGATGTTGACGAGGCGCTGGTTGCCGAGGGCGCTGGAGCCGGGCGCGTAGCCGCCGTAGTTGGTCACGACGTTTTTCGAATCGGTGACGGCGGCGCTGACGGCACCGGTCTCGGCGACGATGTTGGCGACGATGTTTTGCGAGCCCGAGGTCGTGATCGTGACGCGGCCATTGGTGTCGACGACGCCGGTGCCGCCGTCGATGACGGCGCCGACCTGCGTGAGGGCGAAGGCCTGGCCGGCGGGGCCGACGATGACGAGGAGTTGCGCGGAGCTGCCGGCGGCAGTCGCGGCGTAGAAGCCGACGAACGGCGCGCTGGCACCGGCGGGATTGGCGCGGGCACCGGTGACGCCGACTGCGAGGCCGGCGGTGCCGCCGGCGATCAGGCCGCCTGGTTCGTTGATGAAGATCGTGTAGGCGAGGTCGTCCACGGCGGCGGCGGTTTCGCGACCATCGTCGCCGGTGGTAGCGGTCAGCGCGGCGGCGGCGGCCCCGGTCGTCGTGGTAGCGACGAAGCGGACCACGCCGTTATCATCGACGCTGAAGCTGCGCGCGACGTAGGCGGTGCGCGAGCCGGGAACGAAGGCGAGGAAGACGCCGGTGTTGTCCTCGTTGATGCGGAGGGCAAACGTGCCGGAGGGCGTGAGCGTGCCGAAATACGCGCCGGCGTAGCTGCGCGCGGAGACGGAGAGCGAGGCGTTGGCCGACGTCACGGAGCCGGCCGTATTGGAGACGACGACCGAGTAGGTGCCGGCCTGCGTGGTGGCGACGCCGTCGAGCACGAGGGTGGCGTTGGTAGCGCCGGTGATGGCGGTGGTGTTGAAGCGCCACTGGTAGGCCGGCGTCGGCGTGCCCGTCGCCGCGACGGTGAAGCTGGTCGAGCGACCGGCGATGACGCGCGTATCGGCCGGCTGGCGAATGATGACGGGCGCGGTCGCGGCCGTGGCGATCGTGAGGCGGGCGAGCGAGCTGATGACCTGCCCGGAGGTGTTGAGGATGACGACATCGTAGCCGGCGGCGTCGGCGGTCTGGACGTTGGTCAACGTGAGCGACGAGTTGGTCGCGCCGGGAATGTCGTTGGTGTTCTTGCGCCACTTGTAGGTGGGCGCGGGCGTGCCGGTGGCGATAACGGAGAACGTGGCCGTGCTGCCGGCCAACGCGACCTGCGGGGCGGGTTGCAGGAGGATGGCGGGCGCGGCGTTGGAGGCGCTGACCGTGACGGTGGCGCCGGCGGAGGTGACGCTGCCGCCCTCGTTGGTGATCGTGACGGTGTAGACGCCGGCGGTGGCGCTCGTGACATTGAGCAACACGAGCTCGGCGGTGGTGGCGCCGGCGACGGCGGTCGTGCCGCGGGACCATTGGTAGGTGAGCGGGCCCTGGCCGGTGGCGGTCACACCGAGGACGGCGGTGGCGCCGGGGGCGAGCGAGCGGCTCGCGGGTTGCACGGCGATCACGGGAGCGGCGACGGCGGCCTTGAACAAGACGACGGCGGCGGCGGACGTGACGACACCGGCCGAGTTGCTGGCGACGACGGTGTAGGAGCCGTTTTCACTGGCGACGCCGGTGAGGGCGAGGGTGGCGTTGGTCTGGCCGGTGAGAGCGGTGGTGTCCTTGCGCCACTGGTAGGTCGGCGCGGGCGTGCCGGTGGCGGCGGCGGTGAGGGTGCGGGCCGTGCCGATGATGTCGGTGAAGCCAACCGGCTGCGTGGTGAACGCCGGCGCGACGGGCGTCGGGTCGTTGACGCCGAGGGCGGCGACGGCGGTGAGGACGGTGCCGTAGGCGTTGCTCACGGCGACGCGGTAGAGGCCGGCGTCGGTCTTCTGGACGTTGGCCAGCGAGAGCTGCGCGAACACGGCGCCGTCGATATTGGCGCCATTGCGGCTCCATTGGTAGGTCAGCGCAGGCGTGCCGGTGGCGACGACGTTGAAGCTGGCGGCGCTGCCGACGATGACGAACTGGCTGTCGGGAGAGGTCGTGATCTGGGGGGCGGTGTTGACGGCGACGAGGGCGGGCGTGGAGGCGGCGGTGCCGACGGTGTTGCTGACGACGGCGACGTAGCTGCCGGCGCTGTCGGCCACCGCGCTCGGAATCACGTAGGCGGCGCTGGTGGCGCCGGGGATGTTGGTGCCGTTTTTCTGCCACTGATAATTGAGCGGATTGCTGCCCGTGGCAGTGACGGTCAGCGTGGTCGTTTGCCCCTGATTGAGCGTGATGCTGCCGGAGGAACTCGCAACCTGCGGGGCGGTGAGCACGGCGACGACCGACGCGGCGGAGGTCACGGTGTTAACTGAGTTGGCGATGACGCAGTCGTAGGAACCCGAATCGCCGGCCTGCGCGACCGAGATGACGATGCTGGCGTTGGTCGCGCCGGTGATCGGGGTGGTGTCCTTGCGCCACTGGTAGGTCGGCGCGGGGTTGCCGGAGGCCGTCACGCTCAGGGTGAACGACTGGTTCGCCGCCACCGAAATCGAGGGCGCCGGCTGGCCGGCGATGGTCGGGGCGAAATTTACGACCAGGGCCGCGGCGCTGCTGGTGGCGCGGCCGAGGCGGTTGCTGGCGACGAGCGTGTAGCTACCGGCCGAGGCGGCGGACACGGGATTGATCGTCAGGGTGTCGTTGGTCGCGCCGGCGACGACGGAGCCGTCGCGGAGCCATTGCAGCGTGGGGGTCGGGCTGCCGACGACGGCGGCGGTAAACGTCACCGTGCCGCCCGCGTTGACGGTCGCGCCGGTGGGTAGCGTCGTGAAGAGCGGCAGTTTGTTGACGGTCAACACGGAGGGGCTCGACGCCGCCGAACCGCCGCCGTTCGTGACGACGCAGTCGTAGGAGCCGCCGTCGGCGACGACGGTCGAGGTGACCGTGAGCGTGGCGGTCAGGCTGCCGGTGATGGTGCCGCCGTCGGTGAGGTTTACCCCGCCCTTGCGCCACTGGTAGGTCGGGGCCGGGTTGCCGGTCGCGACGATGGAGAACACCGCCGAGTTGCCTTCGTCCACGGTGATCGTGGAGGGAGGGTTGCTAGCGACGGTCGCGCCGAAGGTCGCCGCGCTCACGGTGAGCGCGCCGCTCGTCGAGGTCTGCGTGCCGTAGCCATTGGTGACGACGACCGAGTAGGCGCCGACGTCGGCCGCCTGCGCGTTGGTGAGAACGAGCGTGGAGGTGAACGCGCTGGCGTTGCCGGCGATGGCGTTGGTATCCTTGCGCCATTGGTAGGAGAAGGGTCCGGTGCCCGTTACGGCCACGGCAAACGACGCCGTCTGCCCCGCGATCGCGGTGAAGTTGCCGGGCGACGAGACAATGGTCGGGCCGCTGTTCACCACGAGCTGGCCGGTGGTGCTGATGACGGAGCCGACGGAATTGGAAACAACCACGTCGTAGAATCCGGCGTCCGCCGCGACGACGCTGGCGATGGAGTAAGTGGCGGTCGTCGCGCCGGAGACGGGCGCGCCGCCCTTGCGCCACTGGTAGGTGGGCGTGGGCGTGCCGCTCGCCGCCACGGTGAACGAGGCGGAGAGGCCCTGCGTCGCGAGGGCGTTGCCCGGCTGCGCGGTGATCACGGGTAGGAAATTAACCGTGAGGGCGGCGGCGGTGGAGGTCGCGATGGCGGCGCCGTTGGTCACCGTCACGTCGTAGCTGCCGGCGTCGTTGAGGCCGACGCTCGGGATTGAGAAGGTGGCGAAGGTCGCGCCGGAGATGGCGGCGCCGCCCTTGCGCCACTGGTAGGCGAACGGGGCGGTGCCACTGGCCGTCACGGAGAACGTCGCGGTGTTACCGAGCGTGACGGACTGCGCGACGGGTTGCGTGGCGATCGTCGCGCCCTGAAGGACGACGAGGCTGGCGGTTGCGGAGGTCACGGTGCCGACGGCGTTGGTGATCACGACATCGTAGGTGGTGGCGTCGAGGAGCGTCACGGACGAGAGCGTGAGGGTCGGGGTCGTGGCGGTGGAGATGTTGACGGAATTTCGGCGCCACTGGTAGGTGAGCGTATCGGTGCCCGTCGCGCGGACGGTAAACACGGCCTGCGCGCCGAGGTTCGTCGTAAGACTGGCGGGCTGCGTGACGATGGTCGGCGGCGCGAGGACGGTCAGGACCGCGAGGGGCGAGGTGGCGCTGCCGACGATATTGGAAATCACCGCATCATAGGTCGCGGCGTCGAGCGCGGTGGCGTTGGTGATCGAGAGGGTGGTGTTGGTCGCGCCCGGGATGGCGACGCCGTTCTTGCGCCACTGAAACGTGAAGGGCGCAGTGCCGAGCGCCGAGGCGCTGAAGGTGGTGTTGCCGCCAAGTTGGATCGTGGCCGAGGCGGGCGCGGAGTTGATGAGCGGCGGGATGTTGACCGAGAGGACCGCGGCGGTGCTCGTGACGCTCCCGGCGGGGTTGGTTACCACGACATCGAAGGAACCGGCGTCGCCAAACACGACGGAGGTGATCGCGAAGGTGGCGTTGGTCGCGCCGGCGATGTTGTTGGTGTTCTTGCGCCACTGGTAGGTGGGCGCCGGTGTGCTCGTGGCCGCGACGGCAAACGTCGCCGCCTGCCCCTGGTTCAGCGTCACGCCGACCGGCTGCTGGGTGATGACGGGCGGGACGTTTACCGTGAGCGAAACGGCGGTGGAGTTAATCGCGCCGACGGAGTTGGTGATGACGACGTCGTAGTTGCCCACGTCGGTGGGCTGGGCGCTGAGGAGGGTGTAGGTGGCGTTGGTCGCGCCCGAGATCGGGTTGAGGTTGAAGCGCCACTGGTAGGTCGGCGCCGGGGTGCCGGTAGCGACCACGGCAAACGTCGCCGGCTGGCCCTGGTTGACGACCACGCTGGTGGGCGCCGTCGTGATCGCGGGCAACGCGGTGGGCGGGGTGATGACGACATTCGCGCCGGCCACGAGCTGCTGCGTCGAGGCGGGCGGCGTAAACGCGAGCAATATGCTACCCACGGTTTGGCTGGCGGCGAGGCCCGCCGGATAATTCAGCGAGAAGGCGAACGTCGGGGCGAGCGTCGCGGGTGGCGTCGTGTAGAAAAAGCTCAACGAGCTCGCCGTGCCGGCGGCCGGGCTGGTTTCGGGCACGTTGGCGCCGCCCACGCTGCCGAACGTCCAACCGCTCGGCACGCTGCCGACGGAGACGCCGAGCGCGGTGTAGCCCACCGGCAGGTTGCTGATATTCACCGTGAAGATCACCGAGCCGCCGGTGGTCGCAAACGCCGTCGTCGAGGGCGTGATCGTGATCGATTGCGCGCTGGCGCCGAGCACGGCGAAAAGCGACAACAGGAATGTAACGAGTATTTTTTTCATGAGAGCGTGGGGAAAATGAGTCGCGGACGAAGGCCGGCTACAACCGAGATCACCGCGTCGCCAATCACGCAGTGCACCCGGCCGGCCCTCCTCCGACCTGCGGACGCAGGACATTGCAAACACCGGACGTTGCCAAGGGAAAATAGTTTCATCGCGGGGGACAAAGAGGACGCGGACGGGAAAGCGCGCGCCACTGACCATCACCATGACAATCGGTGCCGCAAAATCCACCCGTGCGGCGAAAACATTTCCGCCCCCGGTCGCGGCCGTCGGGCCGAAGATCGACACGCACGCCGCCGACAACACCCGCCGCATCATAACCCGGCCGCGCACGTCATTCCCGCGCACGCCACTCCCCTCCCCCATGCCCCTCTCCCGACGCGACCTCTTCAAATTCACCGGCGGCGCCGCCCTCGCGGCCTCCCTCCCGCGCACGCTCGCCGCCGCCGCGCGCGACGAACTCCACCCGCTCATCCGCGATGCCGAGCTGCCGATGTTCGATCTGCCCGGCCAAATCAAGGACCCCGTCATCATCGCATCGATCGAGATGTTGAAAAACGGCTCCAACTTTTTCGTCCGCACCCGCGCCAAGAACGGCGCCACCGGCATCACGGGCACGAAACAGGTCGAGGATTTTGTCCCGCTCTTCGAGCACCTCGTCGCCCCGCACGCCATCGGCCGCGATGCCCGCGACCTCGAGTCCCTCGTCGACGATCTCTACCGCGCGAACTACAAACTCGCGAGCATCCCCTTTTGGTGCTGCGTCGCCTACGTCGAACAGAGCCTCCTCGATCTCCTCGGCAAAATCGCGAACAAATCCGTCGGCGCCCTCCTCGGCGGCGTGATTCGCACGGAGATTCCCATCTACCTTTCCGGCTCCGATCGCATCCTCAGCGCCGAGGAGGAAGTCGCCGTCTACGAACGCGGCGTGCCCGCTACCGGCGCGAAGGCCGTGAAGTTCAAGATCGGCGGTCGCATGAGCCGCAACCTCGACACCTATCCCGGCCGCACCGAGACGCTGCTCAAGCGCGCCCGCGAAAAACTCGGCGACAAAATCATCCTCCGTGCCGACGCCAACGGCTCCTACGACGCCGCGAACGGCATCCGCATCGGCCGCCTGATGGAGGACCTCGGCTACGATTTCTTCGAGGAGCCGTGCCCGTTCGAGGAGTTGTCCGAGACGCAGGCGGTCGCGAAGGCGTTGAAAATCCCGGTCGCGTTTGGCGAGCAGAACTACAGCCTGTGGCAGTTCCAGTGGATGCTCCAAAACCGCGTGATGGAAATCGTCCAGCCCGACATCAACTACAACGGCGGCCTCATCCGCGCCAAGCGCGTCGCCCGCATCGCGGAAAAACTCGGCAAGACAATCGTCCCGCACAACACGCAGACCGGCGCGACCTCGGTGAACATCGTGCAGTTCGCGTCCTGCACGAAAAACGCCGCGCCGTTCATGGAGTATCCGTGGCGCGCGCCGCAGAAAGCACCCACGTGGTATCAGCCCGATTTCAAGATCACCGACGGCAAACTCCAGGTGCCGACGACCCCCGGCATGGGCCTCGTGATCGATCCCGACTACCTGGCGCAGGCCACGGTCGTCTGCAAAATCGACAAGGCGGCGAAGCGCGGCGGCAGCGGCTCCGGATCTAACAATTAGGAATGAAAGGTCTGGCACCGCCCTGCAACGCAGGGCTGCAGCGCGCGCTCTGGCGCCGAGCAAAACACTGGAGGTGCGGGGCGGAATCGAACCGCCGGATAGAGCTTTTGCAGAGCTCGGCCTTACCACTTGGCTACCGCACCGTGCCGTGAGAGGCGCGGACGTTGCGTGGAAAAAACTCCCCGCGCAAGCGCCGAAATAATTTCGCCGCCGTCGCCGCAGCCGCTCCAAATCGCAATCGGCGCGCCGGGAGAAATCCGTCTGACCGCGCGACCCTCAATCCGCAAACCGCCACGCCACCTTGAAATCGCGCGGCAGTTTTTCCTGCGTCAACAACGCCCGCACCATCTCGATCGGCATCGTGCCGCCGCGCAGGATCGTGTCGTGGAATTGTTTTTCGGGCATCTTTCCGCTCACGACGAGTTGCTGGTAGAGCGCGCGGATTTGCAGCGCGCCAAGCATGTAGCCGGCCTGGTAGAGTGGCGAGTAGGTGCCGATGAACGAGCGCCGCACCTCGCCCGTCGCGCTCGCGCGTTCGTGGCCCACGCGTTCGACGAGGAAGTCGATGCATTGCTGCGGCGTCCATTCGCCGAGGTGAAACTTCAGCGAGAAAATAATCCGCGCGCAGCGATGCGCGCGCCAAAACAGCGCGCCCATCCGGTCCTCGGGCGTCGAAATAAATTTCAAATCCCAGAGGTGAAACTCCCACCACAACGCCCACCCCTCGATCCAGAACGGCGTCGAAAACAGCTCGCGGTGCCGGTTCGTGCGCACGCGCCAGTAGTATTGGAGGTGGTGGCCGGGGATGAGTTCGTGAAACACCGTCGCGCGCGCGAAGTGGCGGTTGTTCGCGCGCAGGCTCTGGACCTTTTCCTCCTGGCTCATCGCGTCCGTCGGAAACGCCACGATGATGTCGTCGCCGCCGAGGAAGAACGGGTTCACCTTCTGCGCCTCGGGCGACATCATGCGCAACAACCACACGTCGGCCGCGAGCGGCGGCACCGACACGAGATCTTTCTCCTGCACGAACCGCGCCGCCTCGAGCGCCAGCTCGCGCACAACCGCCGGCTGCTGACCCGGCTCGACGTGATCGCGTTTCGTTTTTTCGAGCGCGGCCTTCCAATCGTCGCCGAGCCCCATGTCGCGCGCGGCGCGCTTCAACTCGACATCGACCCACGCGAATTCGCGCTCGGCGATCTTGATGAGCTCCTCCGGCGTGTAGGCGATCATCTCGTTGGCGAGATCGGCCAGCAGCCCGTCGCGCCCGATCGGATCACCGATGATGGGCTCGTCCTTCGACTTCGGATCGATACCGACGATTTTTTCGCGAAGAAACTTTCCGTAGTCGTCGAGCGTGGTGCCGAGCTGCTTGTAGGGATCGCGCGCCCACCAGCCGAAGATCGGATCGTAGCCGTCGTAAATCTTGAACCACTCGTCGAGCGAGCGGTGCAGTTCGCCGAGCCGGTTCGCCGCGCGGAACGCCACGATCTTCGAGACCGTGAGCGGCGCGGGTTTCTCCCGATCGGTTGGAGCCGCGGCGCCCCCGCCGCGTTCGTCGGGACCGATGCGCGGCGAGGGCGCCGCGGCT
>JBEANZ010000356.1:0-8622 GCA_041165185.1 Verrucomicrobiota bacterium
AGGCAGCGTGTGCCGCGCGCAGCTCACGCCGGCCAAGACTTGCGAGCGCCGGCCCTGGCGCGCGTGGGCCCAACCGGGCGCCTGCTACATCGGCGACCGCTACTTCAGCTACGACTACGGACTGCTCGCCGAGCTACAGGAGCGCGGGGTGGACTTCGTCGTGCGGCTGCGCACCGACACGCAGTGGGTGGAGGAGAACGCGACCGCGTTGAGCACGGCCGACCGCGCCGCCAACGTCACGTGGGCCGGCGAGGTGCGGCTCGGCAAGGCGGGCGACGGACCGCGCGTGCGCGTGGTGCAGGTGCTCGGCGACGACGAGACGATCCTCCTCGCCACGACACTGCCCGCCGCGGATACGCCGCCGGAACTGCTCGCGCAACTCTACCGGCACCGCTGGCAGGTGGAGCTGTTTTTCCGGTGGCTGAAATGCATCCTCGGCTGCCGGCACTGGCTCGCGGAAAGCGAACGCGGGGTCGCGCTCCAGTGCTATCTCGCGCTCATCGCCGCGCAACTGCTGCTCCTGCACACGGGCCGGCGGCCGACGAAACGGCATCTGGAAACGATCCGATTTTACCTGCTCGGCTGGTGCAGCCTTGCTGCTGGCGACGCGGCGGCTGGGCGGAATTTCGCTTTGACTGGCGGGCGGCTCACGCCGGAGCCGCGCCGCTACATGGAAGCACTTCATGGTTGCTCGCTGGTTGCAGCGCTTTGAACCCCTTTGTGCTCGGCAATTTCAACGGGGCGCAACTTCGAGACCGCAGGGCAAGACCCTCAAGATCGGACTTGGAGAGCATCACCGCCTTGGCGGCGGTGTCACCCGCATGTCAGGGTTCGTCCCTTCAGCAGCAGCGGTGCAGTGGAAGGCCGATTTTGGCGCTGAGGTGGGCAACCTGCTCCCGCCACTTTGCCAGAGGAATGGAGGCCGACTGGGTTGATTCCGCCGTCCCTGCCCGCTGTCATCTTCGGTAGAGCAAGGGGACGCTTGGCTCACCGCGGCCCGCCAACCGAAAATTGCGGCGAGCCACTTCATTGACCGTGCGAACACCCTCCTTCGTTCCCCCGGAAAGGGAGAGACCGTGTGTGTGTGCGAAATGATTGGGTCAGTTACTCCGCGCGCTATCTTCGCGCCGCGAGGAACGCGATCAGGTCGGCGGCTTCGGGGGCGGTGAGGTTTTGCAGCAGGCCCTCGGGCATGGCGGAGGTGCGCGAGGCGCTCACGCTCGCGACTTGGGCGGCCGGGATTTTTTCCACTAAGCCGCCGGCCATTTTCAGCGTGAGCGCGGTGCCGTCGCGGGCGGTGATGAAGCCGGACTTCGCCGTGCCGTCCTTCAGAGCAACGGTCGCGAGCTGCCACACGGGATCGACGAGGGCGTTGGGCGCGACGATGTGTTCGAGCAGCGCGGCGCGATCGTATTTCGCGCCGATGCGCGCGAGGTCGGGGCCGAAGTCGATGCCGTTGCCCTCGACACGGTGGCACGCCACGCACGCGCCCGCAAACACCGCGCGGCCGCGCGCGGCGTCGCCGTTGCGCGCGAGGAGCGACGCTCGGTTGAAATTCGCGCCGAGCACCTGGCGGCGCTGCGACTCGGGGAGGAAGCGCTCGAAGAGATCTCGTTTCACGGGATCGGTGAGGGCGGCGCCTTGCGCGATGGCGGCGGTGCGCGCGGCGGCGGACAAGCGGCGATCGAGGATGTCGAGGACGACGCTCAGCGCGCCGCTGCCGGTGGCGAGGAGAGGCGTGAGCGCGGCAGTGTCACCGCGGCGGAGTCTGCGGATGTGATCGAGCTCGGCGTCGCGCTGGGTTTTGGCGGCGGGCGCGATGTCGTCGTTGTTGGAATTCATCGCGGCGATCCAGTCGCGCACGAGGAGGAGACCGCGTTCGTCGAGGAGGCGGCTGCCGAGGTAGGGCATGTGGCCGCGGCCCTCGGTGGCGAGGCGGTAGAGGAGGACGCTGCGCGCGGGATCGCCGGGCGCGATCACGCGGGCGTCGGGCAGGCCGAGGTCGCCTTGCACGGGCTTGGCGCCGACGAGGCTGGCGTCCTTGAGCACGGCCTCGACGTTGAGCCAGAGCGGGGCGGAGCCGCCGCCGTTGTGGCGGTGGCAGGCGGAGCAGTTGGCGTGGAGGTAGGAGCGGGCGCGCGTCTCGAGCGTGCCGAGTTCGCCATGCGGATCGGTCAGGCGCGGATCGGGGCGGCCGAGACCGAGGGCATGAAACGTGTCGAGCTGGCGGCCGGGACTCGCGGCGGTGGGGCGATCAAGCTGGAGAGCGTTGAAGCCGGGCGTGTAGTTGGTGGTGAGGTTGTGACAACGCAGGCATTCGGCGCGGCTGTTGAACCGCCACGTCTGCTTGAGCGTGCCGCCGGGCGCGGCGGGATCTTTGACTTCGAGCACGGCCTCGTCGCCGCGCGCGGGCACGAGGTCGGCGTCGGTCTGCGCGGCGTTCCAACGGTAGCTGTAGGCGGCCCACTGCTGCGTCGGCGCGTCGTAGTGCATGAGCTGCGTCTCAACGCGGCGGCGGGTGGCGGCGTTCCCGCGCTCGAGTTCGATCGTGTAGGTTTTCGCGAGCACGGCGCCGTCGGGGTAAACCCAGCGGCCGACGGGCATCACGCCGAGCTGCTTCGTCGCGATGGAGATTTTCCCGTCGCCGGGAAACGCCACCCAGCGCTCCGAGGTCGCGTGGTCGGCGAAGCGCGGGGCGTTGATCGCGTAGGGCACGACGCCGGGCGCGGGTTGCTGCGTGGCGGTGGCGGCGAAGAGGCCGGTCTCGCTGAGCTGGCGCGGAAATTTCGCGGGCGAGCCGGCGGCGGGATTTTTTGCGAAACGCCAGAGTCCGCCGGCCGCGTAGTCGCAGATGAGCAGTTCGCCGTCGCGCTCCACGCCGAAGCCCACGGGCGCGAGCGAGGTGCGGCAGAGTTCGCGCAGCTCCGTCACGCGATCGCCGTCGGCGCGCAGCGACCAGAAGATGCCCGTCTGCCAATCGCCGTAGAGGTAGGCGCCGCGCAGCTCGGGGAGTTTTTGGCCGTGGTAAAATTCTCCGCCGGTCACGCTCGCGGCCTCCTCATGCGAATGCGCGACGAGCGGCGGCAGCACGGGCGAGGGGCCGACCAGCCGGTCGGGGCGCACGTCCTGCCGGCCGCCCTCGGTGAGGCTCCAGCCGTAATTTCCGCCGCGCGTGATGCGCTGGACCATTTCCCAGAGCTGCCAGCCGACGTCGCCCGAGTAGAGTTCGCCGGATTTTTGGTCGAACGTGATTCGCCACGGGTTGCGCAGGCCGTAGGCCCAGACCTCGCCGCGCGCCTTCGGCACGCCGACGAACGGGTTGTCGCGCGGAATCCCATACGCGCGCCCGGCGTCGGGCCGGTCGACGTCGATGCGCATGATGCTGCCGAGCAAATCGGAAATGTCCTGCCCGGTCACAAACGGATCGGGCGGCTCGGCGGGGCCGGCGTCGCCCGCGCCGAAGTAGAACATCCCATCGGGGCCGAAGCGCATGTTGCCGCCGTTGTGCCCGCCCTGCAGCCACGTGATGATCACCACGCCGCTCGCGTGATCGAGGCGGGGGATGGGATCGGCGGTGACCTTGAAGCGGACGATGCGTGTGCCGTTTTCGTTGTTGGTGACGCCGGGCTTCTTCGCGAGCGCGAGCACGTAGGCGTAGCGGTTCTCGGCGAACTTCGGGTGAAACGTGAGCGCGAACGTCTCGCTCAGCTCGCGATCGAAACGCGTGATGTCGCCGAAAAGATCCGCCTCGCCCGTGTTTTCATCTGTCGCGCGAAACGAACGGAGCTTGCCCGCCTGCTCGACCACAACGAGCCGATCGGTGCCGGGGATGAGCGCGACCTCGAGCGGCCGGACAAACTCAAGCCGCGGAAACGCCCGCTCGACGCGCAGCGGCGCCGGCGCCTCGGGCGAGCCGCGCACGGCGGAGGTGGTCCAGGGCACACGCGCGAGCGAGAGCGGCGTCGGGGAATCGGCGGCGATAGCACCGAAGCCGGGCGCGAGCGCGAGCAGGCAGAAGCATAAGCGGCGGGAGGTAAGCATGAGGGGTAAGGGGATGAGGCCGCGCGTTGTTGCGTGGCGCAGTTGGCGGTGAATCGGCGGCCAGTATTTTCAGTATTCCTCCACGTGGAGACCGGGCACGCGGGCAAAATGCCGGGCGTTCCGGCTGACCAGGGGCAGGCGGTAAGCGAGGGCGGTCGCGGCGATCCAAACATCGTTGTCGCCGATGGGGAGGCCGCGTCGGTCGAGGTCGCGAGAGAGGCGGGAGGCGGTCCAGGCGATTTGCTCGCCAACTTCGATCACAGTGAAAGGCTCCAGGTGGCGGGCGACTTCGTCGGCGGTGTCACAGCCTTCGGCAAACTCCGACCAGGCCACGCGGGAGGTGTAAATTGGGGAATCGGGTCGGACGCGGAGGAACGCGCGGGCCGCCGCCTGTTGCACCCGGCCGCGCTGGCCGGAGAAGTGGACGAGAAAGGTGGTGTCGTAGAGCATCAGGCCGAGGGGCGCAGATCGCGGGAGCGACGGCGACGGGAGACGGCGCGCTCGACCTTCTTCCAGTCCACTCCCTTGCCCCAGTCCTTGATGGCCAGCAGATCGCGGGCGGTGTGCGTGGCCGGGGGCAGCGTGATGCGGTCGATGGTGGAGGAAAAGGACTCGCCGGGGCGGCGCGTGGCGACAAGGCGTTCGTAGGAGGACAGCTCGAGGGAAATCGTCTTGGAGGGCATGGGTCTGAGGAAAACCCGGCCGCGCCCGACCGCAAGCCTCTGCACAGAGTCTCTGTGTGGCAGCGGGCCGACGGCTTCTCATCCGACTCGATAGAGCGCGCAGCGGCACCAGCGTGGAAAAAACGAGGAGAGGAAACGGAGACCGTCATACGGAGCGAAGCGTTGGCCTTGTCTGGTGCCGCGCACGCCGACTCCATTCACGGGTGCCCCGCCCGTGCCACGATCGGCGCGTGATTGATCGTCGCCCGGCGGGGGGCGACTAGTAGCGCACGCTCGCGGTGAAGTTGTAGGTGCGGGGCGTGAGATACGTGTAGAGGTAGGGCGTGTTGACGCGCGCGGGGCTGTTGAGGTCGCCGTTCTTGATGCGGACGGTCGCGTTGTAATACACGAATTTGTCCTCGTTGAAGACGTTGCTCACTCCGAAATCGAGGCGCACGGGGTAGCGCTGCGCGAGTTTGAAGGAGTAGCCGAGCGTCGCCGTCACGAGGCGGTAACTGGGGCCGTAAATGTAGTCGGTGGCACCGACCGTCGGGTCGTCGATGGAGGCGAGGGGATTGGTGGGGCTCACGATGGTGTCGGGGCCGCGGTTGGCGATGATCTGGGGGCCGCGGAAATTGACGCCGCCGCCGAGGCGCACGTTCTTCAGGAGGCCGGAGGAGATGGTGTAGTCGGTGAAGACGTTGGCGTTGTATTTGCCAGAGCGGGTGAGGCGCTGTGGGCCGGCGACGATGGAGGCTTGGGCGGCCTGGAGGCTGTTCCAGGCGTTGGCGGCGCTGCCGGCGTCGGGCGAGCGGGTGCCGGTGGGGATGGATTGATCGACCGAGGCTACGCCGGAGGAGTCGATGAGGACGCCGGCGTCTTTCAATATGCCGCGCAGGAGGGCATCGTTGGTGGCAAAAAATTTTCGCAGGGTAGGATAGGCGTTCAACTGGTAGGCATTCGGCAGGCTGTAGTTGAGGGAAAGGCGCCAGTTTTTCGCCGGGTTGGCGGTGATTTCGAGTTCGTATCCATCGGCCTGGATGTCGCGGGTGTCGGCGAAGGCGGTGAAGACCGGCTCGAAATTGCGGGCGTTGACGCCCGAGACGGACTGGTCGCCGACGACGTTGGCGGCCTGGATGACGTTGATCGTCTGGGGGACGGCGACGGGAAAACCGTTGCCCGTGCCGGTGCCGGTGGCGGAGCCGACCTGTTTGGATTGGTAGCGGCCGAGGCTCACGTTGAGTTTGGAATCGGCGAGGGAGAAGCGAAGGCCATAGTCCCAGCCGGTGGAGGTGTTGGGGGCGATGGTCTGACCATCGATCGTGATGTTGCCGGCCTGGGGAGTAAACGTCTCGGCGTAGTTCACGTAGGGACTGAACCAACGGGCGGCGTGGAGAATGGTGCCGATGGAGGCGGTGGTGACCTGGCCTTCGACGCGGGGGTTGGAGTAGTCGTTGCGGAAGCGGTCGCCGGCGTATTGGGCGGCGCGGCTTTGGTCGGCGTTGCGGGGGCGGGTGTCGGCCGGCTGAAGGGGGCCGGTGGCGACGCCGTTTGCGTCCTTGGGGATAAACTTCAGCGAGCTCCAATCGGCGGGGGCGGCGGGGCGCCAAGCGAGGCCGAGGCCGTTCCAATCGGCGGCGTAGTCGCCGTAGTTGACGCCGTTGCGCGTCTTCTGATCGAACTCATCGCGGCGGATGGCGCCGAGAATGACGACGCGCTGCTTGAAGAGTTTGGCGGTGCCGGCGACCTGGGCGAAGTTGAAGGTGGCGCTGGTCTGATTATTACCCGGCGACTGGGTGAGGTGATCGACGGGGACATTGGAAGTGGTGCCGGTCACGGGATTGATGATGGTGGCGGTGGGGCCGAGGCGGGGCTGCGGCTGGTTCGCCGAGTTCCAATAATAGCGGTAACGCAGGTTATTTTGGAGGTAGCCTTGGCGGAGGTCGGGGTTGAGCCGGAGGGCAAGGGTGCTGACCTCGGCTTGGGAGGTGGTGTTTTCGGAGCCGACAAGGGCGTTGAGGCGGAAGTCACCGAAGCGGGTCCGGTCGAAGACGGCGGCGGCCCCGAGGCGGTAGTTGCGCGAGTTCGTGGTGACGTCGTTGTAGAAGGTGTTGGACTCGCTGTAGGGCTGAAGGTAGTTCGGATTGGGCGCACCGGTGGGCAGGTTGCGGTTGATGTCGAGCAGGATGTTGAAGAGGCCCCGGTTGCCGGTGACGTCGGATTTGCGTTTGACCGGGACGTAGTTGGCGGCGGCCTCAAGGAAGAGGTGTTCGCCCAGCTGGTGGTTGGCGGTGAAGGTGTAAACTTGGTAGCGGGCGGCGTTGCTGCCGTTGCCGCTCGTCGGCGCCACCGTGAAGCGGCGCGAGGGAGTGCGGTAGTGGGAGCCGTTGATGGCTTGTTGAAAAACAAAGGGCAGCCCGACCGAGCCGAGGATCGGCGAGTAAAAGCCGCCGCTCGCGCCGACGACAAGCCGGCCGTTGACCGGAACAGCGGGGTTGCCGTTGGCGCCCTGCGTCGCGGCGGTGTTCTGGAAGTTGACGATGCCGAGGCCGGGGTTGGCCGGCTGATAGACGTAAAACGCGCCGGCGTTGCGGGTGACGCCAAGGGCGTTGTTGTTGGCCGGGGTGGCGGTGAGCGGGGCGTCAAAGGTGGTGACGCCGTCCCAGCCGGAGAACAGGTCCATGAGCGAGGTGAAGGCTTGGTTCTTATAGACGACGCCAGTCTCGCTCTCGACGCGGAGGGTGGTGGTGCGGGTGGGCTTCCAGGCGAGGGTCAGGTGGGCGGCTTGGCGCCGATCGAACTCGCGATCGCGCCAAGTGTTGCGGTCTTGCCAGAGAAGATTGAGACGCACGGCGAACTTATCTCCGAGGGGGCGGTTCACGTCGAGCGAGGCGCGGCGGTTTTCGAACGAGCCGTAGGTAGCGCGGAGTTCGGCGAAGGCTTTGTCGGTGCGCGCCTGCTTGGTCATGCTGTTGGCGAAACCGCCGAGACCGCCGGCGCCGAAAAGGATGGAGTTGGGGCCGCGGCCGAAATCGAGGCGTTCGATGTTGTAGGTGTCGAAATCCCAGCGGACGGGGAAAAAGTTGGCGCGCTGGGTGCCGGCGGAGACGCCGCGGAGGATGATATTCACCTCGCCGCCGAAGGCCGCGTTGACGCCGAAGTCGGCGTTCTGGTCGTTGTTCACGGTCCACTTCGTGGCGTCGATGAGGTTGGTGACACCGACGGCGTCGAGGAATTCAGCGGTGAGGACGGAGTAGGCGGCGGGAGTGTCGCGCAGATCGCTGGCGAGGCGGCCGCCGGCGAGCGAGGAGGCGGCGACGAAGCCGCGGTCTTGCGTGGCATCGACGACGAAGGGCGTGAGCACGAGAGTGTCGTCTGGGCGCGGCGCGGTTGCGGGCGTGGTCTGGGCGTCGAGCGCGGCGGCGGCGGAGAGCGCGAGCCAGGCGGCGGCACGAGAGAGAAGAGACGTGGACTTGGCGGTCGGGGAGGAGGTCATCGAAGGGGAGGGAGACGGGTTTTCGGGAGGAGGGGCGGCTGGAGTGGTGGTGCGCGACGTCAGTGAAGGCGCGGGACGGCCCACGGTGAGGGCGCCGGTGCTCGCGTCCTGCGACACGATCAGCTCGGTGCCGGCCACCATGCGGTCCAGCGCTTCACGCGCAGTGAATTCGCCCTGCACGGGGTGGGTCTTCACCCCGCGCACGAGGTCGATCGGGTAAACGATCGGCGTGCGGGCCTGCTGGGAAAACTGCCGGAGGGTGACGGCCGCGTCGCCTTCGGGCAGGCGGAAAGTGGTCTTCGGCGGATCGGCCCCGGCGGCGCACGCGGTCGCAAACACCGCGCAGCACCACGCGAGAGCGAGGCACCTGAGCCGCGCGAGGCGGCGAAGCGGGGTCATGGGGATTTCATGCGGGCGGACGCG
>JBEANZ010000357.1:0-3667 GCA_041165185.1 Verrucomicrobiota bacterium
CCTCGCGATCGGTAAAATATTTTCGCACGGCGTAAAGGGCGAAAAGGATTTCTTCCTCGGCGGGCGTTCGCTCGGCAAGTGGCTCCAGTTTTTTCTGAGCTTCGGCAACATGACCGATCCGGGCCAGGCGACGACCACCGCGAGCTCGGTGTATCGGCAGGGCGCGGGCGGCGCATGGCTCGCGTTGATCACGCTGTTTCTCACGCCTTACTATTGGTTCATGAGCGTGTGGTTTCGCCGCGTGCGGCTGACGACGATGGCGGATTTGTTTGAGGAGCGGTTCGGCAGCCGCTTCCTCGCCACGCTCTACGCGATCACGATGCTGATGGTCGCGATCGTGGGCGTGATCGCGGGGGGCAACGTCGTCGCGCTCAAGACGCTCCAGCCGCTCATGGTGAAGGAAGCCGCGATCTACACGCCGGCGGAAAAACAGAGCGTGGCCGACTACCATGAGTTCGCCGCGTTGCGCACGCAGCGGCAGGCCGCGCCGCTCGCGGGCGACGCCGCGAAGCGCTACGACGAACTCAGCGACAGCTACAAACGCGGAAAACTTCAGCCCTACGTGACCTATCTGCAGCCGGTCGCGTTTTACCTCGTGTCCACGGGGCTCGTCGCGGTGTTCATCATGCTGGGCGGGCTCAAAGCTTCGGCCGTGGTCGACGCGATCCAGGCGCTGCTCGTCGTGTTGATTTCGGTGATCCTGATTCCGTTTGGCCTCGCGAAAATCGGGGGCGTCGCGGGGCTGCACGAGAAGGTGCCGGCGGTCATGTTCAACCTGTTCGGCGGCGACGCGGCGTCGGAATACACGTGGTTTTCCATCGGCGCGCTGCTGCTCGTCCAACTCATCGGCATTGGCGGCACGCAGGCCAACATGGCGATCTACGGCTCCGCGAAGGACGAATACGCGGCGCGGCTCGGCTCGGTGACGGGCGGATTCAGCAAACGCTTCATCACGATCGCGTGGGCGTTTTGCGGGCTGATCGCGTTGGCGCTCTTCGGGCCCAACCTCTCCGATCCGGATCAGGCGTGGGGCCTGATGACGCGCGAGCTGCTCCCGGTCGGGCTCATCGGGATCATGATCACGGGCATCCTCGGCGGAAAAATCGCGCTGCTCGGCGCGCAGTCCGTCGTGCTCTCGGGCCTCGTCGTGAAAAATCTCTACGAGCCGCTGCTGCCGGGGCGCAGCGAGCAACACTACGTGCTGGTCGCGCGCGTGGCGGTGCCGGCGCTGCTCGCGGCGGGCGTGCTGGTGGGGTTGTTTTTGAACAGCATCATCGCGATCCAGAAGTTCGCGATCGTGCTGCTGCTCGTGTGGGGCGTGCCGATCACGCTGCTGTTTCTCTGGCGGCGCGTGACGCAGCGCGCGGTCGTCACGCAGGTGGTCGCGACGCTCTTGCTCATCGCGGTGGTGCCGGCGGTGGTGCCGGCGATTCCCTCGCTCGCGCGCTCGGCGTCGCTCACGCGGCTCACGCGCGAACGCGTGGTCGAGACGCAGGTCGCGGCGACGGCCGCGGACGTCGCGGCGGGCCTCGCGGCGAAGCCGGGCGCGACGATCACGAAGACGCGGCGCATCGAGCCGGTGTCGCTGTTTTTCGAGGAGGGCGTGGTGCGCGTCGACCCGAAGGACCCGAACTCGCCGAAGACGGGGAAGGGATTGTTTCGGCCGGAAGTGTGGCTGATGGCGGCGCTGGGTTTCGACGTGGCGGGGTTCACGTCGGCGCAGTTGCTGACGACGCGCTACCTCGTGGATTTTTTCATCCCGGTGGTGATCGTGGTGGCGTTGAGTTTGCTGACGACGCGGACGGATCCGGTGCGCCTGGGGCGGTTCTACGCGCGGCTGAAGACGCCGGTGGGCGCGACGCCGGAGGAGGACGAGCGCGCGCTGGAGGCGAGCTACGCGAACCCCACGCGCTTCGACCACGTGAAACTGTGGCCGAAGTCCGACTGGGAATTTACGAAGTGGGACAAGGTGGACGCGGTGGGCTTCGCCGTGTGCTGCGGGCTCGTGGTGCTGGTGCTCGTGGTGTTCAAGGCCGTGGTGTCGGTCGGAGCGTAGCGGCGGGCGAGGCGGGGCTTGCGCGGGGGGCGGGAGCGCGTTGTGTGGCGACTGGTTTTGGGGCCTGGTCGTCGCTCCGAGTTCTTTGATCCCAAGGCGCGGGCTAAACCCGCGTCCGTTTTGAAAGTTCGGAGAGGAAAGTCCGGACACCGCAGGGCAGGGCGCTGGGCCAGCTTCACCGCGAGCCCAGGAGGCGCGCGTCAAGGCGCGCCGACGGAAAGTGTCACAGAGAACATACCGCCGCGCGGGCAACCGCGAGGTAAGGGTGAAAAGGTGGGGTAAGAGCCCACCGCGCCGACGGCGACGTCGGCGGCAGGACAAACCCCTTCCGGTGCAAGGCAAAATAGGTGACTGGGCGGCCCGTCCGATAGTCACGGGTATGCCGCAGCCGGGGCCGCTCAAGTGAGCGAAAACCGGCCGGCGTCGTCGCAAGGCGGCGCCGAGAGAAATGACGACCGAAGCGTCGCAAGGCGTGGAACAGAATCCGGCTTACCGGCCCCAAAACCAAAATTTTACGGAGGTCCACTCGCTCACGCTCGCAGCTACGAGGGCGGCGGGCGGGGATTGGGAGCCCCAACGGGGCGAAAAGCGAAAAGCCTAGGACAGCGCGCTGGGAAATGCGCCCCGCAAGAATCCAAGCCCTGAAAGGGCGAAATCGGATGAGGGTGTCGCCCCTTCAGGGCGAAGAAATCTTTCCGATCCTATTCCCAGGGCGTTGCCCTGGGCTTTCGACTTTCGCCACTTCGGGGCTTCGGAGCGGGTTGTCATCGACCCGCTGGAAACTGCAAGGAACCAAATTTCACGGAGGTCCGCTCGCTCACGCTCGCAGCTACGAGTGGGGACGGGTCCACTCGCTCACGCTCGGAGCTACGAGTGGGGACGGGGCCACTCGCTCACGCGCAGAGCCACGAGGGTGGTGGGCGGCGTCGGGTGGGGCTTCGGCTCACTGGCGCTCGCCGCTACGGCGCGTGGGCGGGACGAGGGCGGGTGGCGGGCGCCTCCGGGGAGGAGGCTTCTCACAGCCGCGTGGTCACACCGAGGCGGAGCGAGCGAGGTGCGCCGGGCGTGATGTTGGTGTTGTTGTGGGCGGTGGCGAAGTAGGCGCGATCGAGGAGGTTTTCGATGTTGAGTTGGGCGCGGAGGCGGGGGCTGAGGCGGAGGAAGAGCGCGGCGTCGAGGCGCGCGAAGCCGGGGAGGAGCACGGTGTTGTCGGTGGACGCGAAAATTTCGCCGCGATAAATCGCGCCGAGGCCGAGGCCCCAGCGCGGGTTGAGATCGTAGCGGTGCCAGAGGGAGAACGTGTGGCGCGGGAGCTGGGCGAGGCGGGCACCGGCGAGCGCGGTGGCGGACTGCGTCGTGAGGGTCGCGCCGTCTTGATACGCGTAGCCGCCGACGATGCTCCAGCGGGAGGTGAGGCGGCCGGCGAGCCCGAGCTCCGCGCCCGAGGAGCGCTGGCCGTCGACGAGCAGGGACTTCGCCGAGTCGAGGGGATCGGTGATGGCGACGTTGCGGCGGGCGAGACGGTAGACGGCGGCGGTGAGGGCAAGGTCGGGGCGGAGATCCCATTTGGCGCCGAGCTCGAGATTCTTGAATTCCTCGGGGTCGAGGGAG
>JBEANZ010000358.1:0-2529 GCA_041165185.1 Verrucomicrobiota bacterium
GGACCGCGAGGCCCGCATCGTCTCGACCATCGAAAACGTCGTCGCCGCGAAGTTCGCCGCGCTCCGCCTGCGCGGCGCGCCGGTGCAGTTCGTGTCGCGCGACTATTTCGGCGTGTTTCTCGACACGCGCGTCGACTACCGCCAGCCCGACACGGCCACGACCCTCCACCCCCACTTCACCGAGATCGCGCAGTCGTTCCCGATGAAGCTCGAGCGCAACCGCACGGGCCGCACCATCGAAACCCTCTGGCGCACCGAGTTCACGCTGCCCCTCTCCCCCGGGCCCAACGCCTACTACGTCTCGCTCGTCCCGCAGCTCTCATTGCTCAACAAGTTCGGCTTCGATCTCGACGCCCCGGTCTCCGACGTTTTTTCCCTCCGCCCCGCGGACGCGGTCGAGAACTGCCTCGTGTTCGTCCACTCCGGTCGCGGCAACCACTACTACCTCGGCGACCGCCGCCGCATCGCGTTTTTCCAACAGGAGCCCGATCCGTTTCTCGATGGCCGCTACTTCAACGGCCTCGGCCGCTTCCTGCTCCTGCGCGTCGAACGGCCGACCGAGAAATTCTACCTCCGCATCGCCGCCACCCGCTCGCTCCTCTCGGGCCGCACTGCCTGGAGCCAGACCGCCCGCGTTTACTCCACGACGGAAACGAGGCTCGGCGATCTCGGCGACGGCGCGTTCAACCGTATCATCGGCCCGCTCCAACCGCTGGAGCACCGCGGCGCCTGGTTCGTCGCGATCGATTTTGAGGACATTCCCAAGACCATCGTCGGCCCGCGCACCGGCCTCAAGGGTCTCTATCACGAGGGCATCCCGCTCGACTACCGCCGGCTCATCGGCTGGGCGCGTGACATTTCCGCCGTGAGCGAGGAGAAGATGGCCCAACTCGTCCGGCCCACGCGCGTCGCCGATTTTCCCGCCGATCTTGTCAACGCGACCGGCCTCGAATTCGCCGGCGCCTACGAGGACGGCTGGCTCTCACCGCGCAGCGAGTTCACCCTCGGCCCGAGCGCCGCCGGCGGCGTCCTCCGCCTGCGCGGCGCCGCACCCGATCTCGCCCGCACGCCCGCCGGCCCGGCCACGCTCCTCGTCACGGTCGGCGGCCGCGAGTTCACGCTGCCCGTGGTGGCCGGCGCCTTCGACTGGCTCCTCCCGATCCCCGCCGCCTCGCTTACGACCAAGGTCGCCCTGCGTTTCTCCTCGGTCGCCACGCTCCCCGGCGCCGATGCCCGCCCCGTCGGCGCGAAACTCGAAAACCTCGAACTGCTCCCCGCGTTGCCCGGCCGAATTTTCGACTACTCGACCGTCGGCGCCCCGCGCCTCGCCGCCCACGGCATCGATCAGGACGGCTGGCTCGCCCGCCGCGCCACGATCGAAGTTCCCGCGCTCGCCGCTCCCGCCACGCTCGAAATCAAGTTTGAATGTCCCGCGCTCGCCGGCGCGGCGCCCAATCCGCTTCAGGTCGCGCTCGCCGGCGTGCCGACGTCCGCCGGCCACGTCCTCGAGCCCGCGAACTACTCGACGCTCCGCCTCCCGCTTCCGGCGTCAGCTGTGCCACGCACGCTCACGCTCGAGGCCGCCACCGACTACCCGTTGCCCGCGCCCGACACTCGCCGTCGCATCGCGCGCGTCCTCCAGCTTGAGATCATCCCATGATCCCGTGCGCCGCGCTGCTCCTTAAGACCGACACCCTCGGCGATCTCGTCCTCTTCGCGCCCACGCTTCGCGCGCTCCGCGCCGCGTGGCCCGCCGCGCGCCTCACCGTCCTCATCCGCCGCGCCTACCGCGATCTCGCGCCGCTCCTCGCCGACGGCGTCGAGTGGCTCGACACCACCCTCGATCCGTTCTCCACCGGCCCCGCCACCGATCCCGGCGAACTCGCCCGCCTCCGCGCCGCCGTCCTCACGCTCGCGCCCGATCTCGTCGCCACCGCCACCTCGCGTGCGAACTGGCTCGACGCCGCCCTCGCCATCGGCGCGCCCACCGCGCGCCGCGTGGCGATCAGTAACGCCGATGATCACGGCGACGAAATTTTTTCCACGCAGCTCCGCGTCGCCCTCGGCATCGACGCCGCGCGCGCGTTTCCCGAAAAAATCTCCGCGCCACCCGCCGAGCCCGATTGGCGGCGCAACTTCCGCCTCGCCTCCGCACTCGTCGGCCGCGAGCTCGCCCCCACCGCGCCCGCGCTCACCGCGCCAGCCGGCGCAACAGCCGCCGCCGCGGAAAAAATTCTCGCGTCGCTCGGCCTCCCCCCCGGCCGCTACGTCGTCTGCGCCGCCGCCGGTTTCGCGAACGTCAAAATTAAGACGTGGCCCGCCGAAAATTTCGCCGCCGCCCTCGGCCACCTCCACGCGCGCCACCAGCTCCGCACGCTGCTGGTCGGCCACGAAGGCGAGCGCGCGCACCTCGCGTCCATCGTTTCCGCCTCCCGCCTCCCATCTCCCGCCTCCCCGGTCTTGTGGCTCGGCCGCGACGGCGACCTCCCGCTCCTCGCCGCGCTCCTCGCGCACGCCGCCCTCTTCCTC
>JBEANZ010000359.1:0-13896 GCA_041165185.1 Verrucomicrobiota bacterium
CGAAGCGCGCGCTGGCGTTTTTCCCGGATGAGCCGCGGCTTTTCGACTACCTCACCGTGCGTCAGCACCTCAACTTCGTTGCCCGCATTTACGGCGTCGCCGACCACGAGGCGCTCGCGCAACCCCTCCTCGAGGAACTCGAGATCGCCGACAAGGCCGACGAGCTGCCCGGCGCCCTCTCGCGCGGCATGAAACAGAAACTCGCCATCGCCTGCGGCCTGCTGCACGGCCCGCGGGTGATGTTTTTCGACGAGCCCCTCACCGGCCTCGATCCGCTCGGCATCCGCCGCATGAAAGACTCGATCCTCAAGCGCGCGCGCGACGGCGCGGCCGTCGTGCTCAGCTCGCATTTGCTCGGTCTGCTCGAGGAAGTCTGCTCGCACGTGCTCATCCTCAAAAAGGGTGAGAAGCTCGCCGACGGCACGCTCGCCGAGGTCCGCGAACGCTTCAGCAACGGCGAGGCCAACGTGAGCCTCGAGGAAATCTTCATGCGCGCGACGGGCGGGACGGAGAATTAGGAAACGAGGACCAAGGGACGAAGGACCAAAGGACCAAGGGACCAACAGACCAAAGCCATGATGCGCGCTCCGACTCCACGCAGTTTTTCAGTCCTTTGGTCTCTGGTCCTTGGTCCCTTGGTCCTTTGACCCCATGCTCTCCGCGCTCCTCTACCTGCGGCTCACGTCGCTGAAGAACTGGCTGTGGATGCGCCTCCAACGCCTCCGCCAACCCAAATACCTCTTCGGCGCCATCGTCGGCGCGGCGTATTTTTGGTTTTTCTTTTTTCGCGGCGCGTGGTCCGCCGGCGTTGCCGTCGGCCGCCATCGTGCGGCGCAGGGAGCCGTCGACGCCCTGCACGCCGCCCACGTCTTCCCGCCCACCGACCTCGCCGGCGTGGGCCTCGCGGTCGGGGCGCTCGCGCTGTTCGTGTTCGCCGCGCTCGCGTGGGTGTTCTCGCTCGAGCGCGCCTCACTCGGCTTCACCGAGGCCGAGATCGCCTTTCTGTTTCCCGCTCCGATCACGCGGCAAAAACTCGTCCACTTCCGCCTGCTCGACGTGCAACTGCGCAACCTCCTCGGCGCCGCGTTCATGGCCCTCTTCACCAATCGCTTCACGCTGCTCGGCGGCAACGCGCTCACCCATGCCGCCGGGTGGTGGCTCGTGTTCACGACGTTCAGCCTGCATCTCTCGGGCTTGCGCTTCACGCTGACGCGCCTCGCCGACGCCGGCCTGCGCTCGTGGCCGCGCCGCGCGCTCGTCGTCGTCGGGGTCGTCGCCGTCGTCGGCATCACGTTTGCGCTGCTGCCGGCGGGACAGCGCGCGGTGGACTTCACGGCCGGGAAAAACGTCTTCGAGGCCTGGGGCCTCTGGGCGCGCGACCTCGCCGACGCCGCGCCGCTCACCTGGGTGCTATGGCCGGCAAAGCTCCTGCTCCGGCCGTTTTTCGCGGCGGACACCGGAAAATTTTTCCTCGCGCTCGGCCCCGCGCTGCTCGTCGTCGGCGCGCATTACGCGTGGGTCGTGCGCAGCGTGGTTTCGTTCGAGGACGGCTCGATCGAGCGCGCGTCGAAAGTCGCCGCGCGCGTCGCCGCCGTGCGTTCCGGGCAGCGGATCGCGGCCGCCCCGACCGAGGGGCGCCGCCCGCCGTTCGTGCTCGCGGGCGCGGGTTTTCCCGAGGTGGCGTTTCTCTGGAAAAACCTCCTCGGCACGTGGCCGTGGTTCACCGCCCGCGTGTGGGCCGCGTGCGCCGCGACGATCATCCTGGGCGCGGCGTGGGCGCGGGCAGCGGGCACGTTTCGCGCGGAACTGGCCATCGCCGGCGGCGTCGCGCTCGGCATCGCCGGCTACGTGCTGGTGCTCGGGCCGCAGTTCGCCCGCCAGGACATCCGCAGCGATCTCGCCAACGCGGATCTGCTCAAGACCTACCCGCTGCCCGGCTGGCGCATCGTGCTCGGCGAACTGCTCGCGCCCACCGCCATCCTCACCGGCGTGGTGTGGCTCGCGCTGCTCACGGCGGCGGTGACGCTGTTTCCCGGAGCAAAATCCTTCGCGGGCCTGAAACCGTGGATGGCCGATTTTCTCTCCTCGTGTTTCTCCGCCGGCGCGCGCCCGCTCTTCGCGCTCGCCGTGGCGCTCGTCGTGCCGCCGCTCGTCGCGCTGCAACTCTTCGTGCCCAACGCCGCCGCGCTCGTGTTTCCCGCGTGGTTTCAGGCGACGCGCCAACGCGGCGGCGGCGGCATCGACATCATGGGCCAGCGCCTGATGTTCGGCTTCGCGCAACTCTTCACGGTGTTCTGCGCGCTGATCCCCTCCGCGATCGCCGGGGCCGTGCCGCTGCTGCTGTGCCTGTGGCTGGACTGGCCCGCGCTCCTCGGCGTCTGGCTCGCGGCGCTGGGCGTGATTGCGGTGCTGGTGCTGGAGCTGTGGCTCGGGTTGCGCTTCCTCGGCGAGCGCTTCGAGAAACTCGATCTCTCGGCGGAGCTGCGGCCGTGACGCTCCCGCAACTCACCGCTCTCGCCGCCGCCGCCGTCGGCGCCGCGCAACGCCAGCTCCCGCCCGAGCTCCGCGCGCTCGCGCGCGGCGTGGCCGTCCACTACGAGGCCAGGCCCGCGGCTGACATTCTCGCAGAGGGCTTCGAGCCCGACATCCTCGGGCTCTTCACGGGCGCGCCCCACGGTCAGGAACTCGCCACCGACCGTCCCGCGCCGCCGCAAATCCTGCTCTACCTCGAGAGCCTCTGGGAATTCGCCGAGGCGGACGCCGAGATTTTCCGCGACGAAGTGCGCGTGACCTACCTCCACGAACTCGGCCACTACCTCGGCTGGGACGAGGACGACGTCGCCGCGCGCGGACTCGAGTGACTGTTTGGGTGGGGCCGACTCGGCTGACCTGTGGCGGCGGAAACCCCAAACGCCAAAGGTCCAAACGCCAAAAAAACTCCAACGGCCAATTTGCATTCCAAGGCGCGCGCGGCCTCGGCGCTGATGTGTGGTTACTCGCTGTTTCTTGTCGGGGGCGGGCCGCGGAGTGGGCGTCCCGCACCGCCGTGCGTCCTCACTCGAAAATATTATTTCCCGGACGAAAGTAATATTCTTGCGACCGGTGCCACTTCCCCGCGCACTCCCGCCGCCCCGCCGCTTTTTCCCCCGCCCTGCGCCCGACGGCTGCCACCGCGCTCCCCCGGTCCGCTCGCATCCACCCTCGTCGCCTCCCACCCATGCGCTTGTCCTCCCTCCGCCTGCTCGTGTTGTTTCCCTCCGGCGTGCTCGTCGCGCTCGCCAACGTCGCCGTCCCGCCGCCGCCGTTTTCCGACAAGGAACTTGCGCAGGGTTTCAGCGACCGCGTGATCCTCGCCAAGCCCCACGCGCGCCACCGCGCCACGGTCGACTCCGCCGAGTCCCGCGAAAACGTCCGCGTCCGCGATCGCCTCCCGCGCCTCGGCGACCTCCGCATCATCGAGGTCCCCGCCGGCGAATCCGTCGACGCCGTGATCAAGCGCCTGCAGGCCACCGGCCGCTACGAGTTTGTCGAGCGCGACGCCCTGATGAAGCCCGACGCCACGCCCAACGACCCCAGCTTCCCCGCCCAGTGGTCCCTCAACAACACCGGCCAGCTCCTCGGCAGCACGCCCGGCGCCGACATCAAGGCCGTCGCCGCCTGGGACATCATCCGCGAGGCGCCCAACGTCGTCGTCGCCGTCATCGACAACGGCATCAACGTCACCCACCGCGACCTCGTTCCCAACCTCTGGCGCAACCCCGCCCCCACCATCGGCGACGTCAACGGCATCGCCATCCTCGGCGGCGTGCGCAGCACCAATATCTCCGACCAGACCGGCCACGGCTCGCACGTCGCCGGCATCATCGGCGCCGCCGGCAACAACGGCTTCAACATGGCCGGCGTCGCCTGGCGCGTGCAGTTGATGATCGTCAAGAACAGCGACGCGAGCGGCTCCTCCTCCCAGAGCGACAGCGCGCTTTGTGTCGACTACGCCATCGCGAACGGCGCGCACGTGATCAACTGCAGCTTCGGCGGCACCAGTTTTTCCCAGACGTTTTTCACCGCGCTCAAGGCCGCGCGCGATGCCGGCGTCATCGTCGTCTGCGCCGCCGGCAACGACGGACTCAACAACGACACCTCGCCCCATTATCCCGCCAGCTACGCCCTCGACAACCTCGTCAGCGTCGGCAACTCCGACCCGACCGACTTCTACAGTTTTTCCTCCGACTACGGCGGGCTCGTGGAGTTGTTCGCCCCCGGCACGTCCATCACCTCGCTTGATCTCACGGCCACGGGCCAGACCGTGCGCTCCGGCACCTCGATGGCAGCGCCGCACGTTACGGGTTCGATGGCGTTGTTGAAAGCGCAGTTTCCCACCGACACCCCGCGCCAGCTGATTAACCGCCTCCTCCGCGGCGTTGATCGGCTCAACGCGTTTCGCGGTCAGGCGCAGACCGGCGGCCGCCTCAACCTCCTCCGCGCGCTCTCCGGCACCGTGAACCGTCCCTTCAACGACGAGTTCGCCAACCGCGGCGTCCTCCTCGGCTCCGGCGCCTCCATCCGTTCCAACAACACCGGCGCCACGCCTGAGACCGGCGAGCCCGCGCACGCCGGCACCGCCGCCACCACCACGCTTTGGTGGCAATGGGCGGCCACCGCCACGGGCAACGTCACCGTCTCCACCACCGGCAGCGACTACGACACCGTGCTCGCCGTTTACACCGGCACCACCCTCGCGAACCTCGTGGCCGTCGCCTCGAACGACGACGCCGGCGGCGCGAAAACCAGCGCCGTGACTTTCCCCGCCGTGAGCGGCACGACGTATCTCCTCGCCGTCGGCGGGAAAAACGGCGCCGCCGGCCTCACTTACATGAGCCTCGGCACCGCCCCGACCAACGACGATTTCGCCGGCGCCACCTCGCTCGCCAGCGCCGAGAGCGTGCAGGCAATCAGCACCAATCTCCACGGCAGCGCCGAGCCCGCCGAACCCGCGATCCTCGGCGTGCCCGCGAGTTCCTCGAGTTGGTTTCGCTGGACGGCCCCGCGTGCGGGCCGCTTCCAAGTCGCCGCCTTCTCCTTCGTCTTCGATTCGATGATCGCCGTTTACACCGGCTCCGACGTGAAGGCTCTCACGCTCGTCGCCGCCGGCGACGACACCGGCGTCGACGGCGTCAACACCGACAGCCTCGCCACGTTCACCGCGCAAGCCGGCGTGACCTACTCGATCAAGGTCGACAGCAAGGACGCGCTGCGCGGCGGCGCGTTTACGCTGAGCCTGACCGATTCGCTCTGGCAGTTCGCCGGCGAAGGCTACGCCACCGGCGCCCCCGCCGTCGCGACCGACGGCACGATCTATTTCGGCGGCGGCGTGCCCGATCCCTATTTCTACGCGGTGAAACCCGACGGCACGCTCCGCTGGCGCTACCGCGCGCCGGAGTCCGTGGACAACGCGAGCCCCGCGCTCACCCCCGACGGCACGATCATCTTCGGGACGTTTGACGGCACCGTCACCGCGCTGGCGCCCGACGGCACACTGCGTTGGGCCAACCGCCTCAGCACCGGCAACGTCTCCGTGAGCCCCGCGATCGGCATCGACGGCACCGCGGTCCTCCACCTCGCCGACGGCACGCTCGTCGGCCTCGATGCCGCGACCGGCACCGTCCGCTGGCGCACGCAAGTTTCCGCCACGACGTTCGCGAGCCCCGTGATCGGCCGCGACGGCACGATTTACCAAGTCGCCGGCACGAGCGCCGCCGGCGGCCTCGTCGCGCTCACGCCCGGCGGCACGATCAAGTGGCGCTTCGCCGTGCCGAGCGATTCGTTCTCCACGCCCGCGATCGATGCGGCGGGCAATATCTACTTCACCAGCTACACGACTTCGCGGCTGTATTGCGTGCGGCCCGATGGCACCGAGCGGTGGAACTACGCCGCCGCCCCCGGCAGCCTCACCTCGACCTCGCCCACGCTCAGCGCCGACGGCTCGGTCGCCTACTTCGGCTCCACCAACCGCTTCTTCCACGCCATCAACACCGCCGACGGCACGCTCCGCTGGCGCGTCACGTTGCCCACGTCGCTCCTCGCCAGCACCGCCGCCGTCGACGCCACCGGCACGATCTACGTCGGCTGCTACGACTACCGCCTCTACGCGATCAACCCCACCGGCACGATCAAACGCCTCTGGGACACCGGCTACCAAATCCGCTCCAGCCCGACGATCATCGGCCGCACCCTCTACGTCGCCAGCGGCGACGGGAAACTCTACGCCCTCGACATCGGCGCCGAGGCCGCGCCCGGTGCGTGGACGCAGTATCGCCAAAACGCGCGCCGCACCGGCCGTGTCGAGGGCGGCGAGTTCGCCGTGGCCCTCGCTCCCCAACCCGTCAACGTCGTCGCCACGCAACCGTTCGATGTTTCCGTCGGCGTCACCGCGAACGCCGCGGTCACGTTTCAATGGAGCAAAAACGGCGTCCCGATCCCCGGCGCCACGTTTGCCTCGATCCCGTTCGCGACCGCGACCGCCGCCGACGCCGGCAGTTACTCCGTCGTCGTCACCTCCGGCGGTCGCTCGCTCACCGCGCCCGCCGTCGCCGTCACGGTCGAGGCGCTGCTCGCCCCGCGCTTCGCGAATTTCTCCGTGCGCGCCGCGCCCGGCGCCGCGCCACGGATGTTGATCGTCGGCTTCACCGTCGGCCCCGGCGCGGCCAAGCCCACGCTCCTCCGCGGCGTCGGCCCCACGCTCGCCGCGTTCGGCCTGACGACCGCGCTCGCCGATCCGTCCATCGTGTTGGCGACCGGCGCGACCATCGTGCAGACCAACGACAACTGGGCCGGCGACGCCGCGATCACGGCCGCCGCCGCGCGCATCGGCGCGTTTCAATTCGCCCCGACCAGCGCCGACGCCGCCATCCTCCGCACGCTCGCGCCCGGCTCCTACACGCTGCAAGTCCTGCCGGCCACCGGCACCACCGGCGTCGCCCTCGGCGAAGTCTACGACCTCGATCCCGTCGACGCCGAGACGCCCCCCGCGAGCCGCCTGCGCAACCTCTCCGCGCGTGCGCAAGTGGGCGTCGGCACCGAGCTCCTCGTCGCCGGCCTCACAATCACGGGCAACCTTCCGAAACGCGTCCTCATCCGCGCGGCGGGCCCGGCCCTCGCGGCCTTCGGCGTGACCGGCACGCTCGCGGATCCGATCCTGGAAGTCTTCCGCGGCGCCACTTCGCTCGGCCGCAACGACGACTGGTTGGGCGCGACCGCGATCGTTACGGCGGCGGCGCAGGCGGGTGCGTTTCCGTTTGCGTCGCTGACGAGCCGCGACTCCGCGCTGGTGCTCACGCTCGCGCCCGGATCGTATTCGCTGCAAGTGACGGGCTTCGCCGGCACCTCCGGCGTCGCGCTGCTCGAGGTCTACGAGCTGCCCTGACGCCCCTCTGGCGTGGCGGAGGCGCGTGGCGGAGGCGCATGGCGGAGGCGCGCCTTGACACCCGAGATCGCGCTCTGCAAACACGACGCGCCGCCCCCCCGCGCGGCTCTTCACCCCACTTCCCCGCGTCCGCGCATGTTGACCGAACCCCCCGCCCCGCCCGTCGCCGCCGCCGAGAAACCCCTCGTCCTCGTCGTTGACGACGAATACGGCCCGCGCGAGGCGATCGCGTTCAGCCTCGGCATGGAGTTCGCCGTTGATACCGCCAGCCGCGCCAAGGAGGCCCTCGCCCGCATCGCCGCGCGCCAATACGCCGCCGTCGTCCTCGATATCCGCATGCCCGAGATGGACGGACTCAAGGCTCTCGCCGAACTCCGCCGCATCGACCCGCACGTCTCCGTTATCATGCTCACCGGCTACGGCACGTTGCCCACCGCCCAGGAAGCCATGCTCGGCGGCGCCAACCAATACCTCCGCAAACCCCCCGACATCGCCGAGCTCCTCGATTCCGTCCGTCGCCAGGTTTACGCTTCCCGCCTGCGCCGTCGCCAGGCCGCGCTCGCCGTCGAGGCGCAGGAGATGAACGCCGCCCTCAAGCGCGAAATCGAGCGCAACGAGCCCCAAATCTGGCAGGCCCGCGCCTCCGTCGAGCTCGTCCACGACCTCAACAACCCCCTCACCGTCGTCATCGGCTACTCCGCCGTCGTCGCCGACGAGGCCCGCCTGCTCGCGCAACGCGATCCCGAGGCCGGCCGCCGCATCGTCGAATACGCCGCGATGGTCGAGCGCGCCGCCGAATACTGCCACCACCTCTCGGAAAACTGGCGCATGGTCGCGCGCAACGTCCCCGCCTTCCTCCCCGTCGACCTCGCGCACGTGGTCCACGAGGTGCGGCAGGTGATCTTTTTTGGCAACGCCGCCATCCAGTGCCCCGCCTCCGCCGGGGTGCGCATCCGGGGCTCGAAATTCGAGCTGATGCGCGTGCTCCAAAACCTCTTCAAGAACGCCCTCGAAGCCGGCGCCACGCGCGTGACGGTGAGCTTCGGCGTGCGCGAGGATCGCCTGGAGATGGTGGTCGCGGACAACGGCCCGGGCATGGACGCGGAGCGCACGCGCCGGGCGTTGCGCGGCGGATTTTCGAGCAAGGCCAACGGCACGGGCCTGGGGCTGAGCATCTGCCGCCACGTGGCGGGGACGCACGGCGCCGGCTTCGGGCTGGAATCGGTGCCGGACCAGGGGACGACGGTGCGTCTCGATTTCCCGATCGCACCGCCGGAATGAAGCGCCGCCGCGTCAAAATCACCGGCATCGGCCCCGTCACCCCCGCCGGCATCGGCCGGGAGGCGTTTTGGAAGGGGATATTGGAACCGGTGAGCCGGGTGCGGCCCTACAGAAAACTCGATGAAGAATATGGACCGTTTGTAGCGGCGTATGTCGACAAATTCGACATCGGAAAATTCTTGGATCGTTCCGCGATCCCCAACGGTGCCGCCCGGCATACCCTCTTTGCCGTGGCGGGTGCGGTGCTCGCGCTGAGGGACGCGGGCATCCCGCCGGCGGAGTTGCAAGGACTGGAGGCCGCGGTTTTTTCCGGAACGTCCGTGATGGATTTTGAAGGCATCAACCGGGGCGAGCAATCGGTGTTCAAGCGTGGTCTCCGGGGGGTGCAGCCCAAGCTGATCTTCTCCACGCATGTCGCGAGTATCGCCTCGACGATTGTCGATGTGCTGAAAATTTCGGCCAAGGCGATGGCGGTGCAAAGCTCGTGCTGCGGGGGAGCTGACGCCATTGGCCTCGCCGCCGAGGCCGTGGCCTCGGGCGAGGTGGATCTCGCGATTTGCGGCGGGACGGAATGTCCGCTCTACAAACACCCGTTGTTGGAACTTCGCGGCGCAGGACTCACGCCCCCCACCGCGGATCGAGCGACGGAGATTTCCCGCCCCTTCGACCTTTGGCGGACTACCGGGGTGGTGAGCGAAGGCGCATGCATGGTGGTGCTCGAACCCGAGGGCAGCCCGCGGCCGGGCATCAGTTGGGTTCGCGGCTTTGCGTATGCTCACGATGAGGCGGGGAAATTGTGCAGCGGATTGGTCACCGCGATTCATCAAACCCTGGCCAACGCCGGCCTGCACCCGGAAGAAATTGAAGTGATTAGCGCGTGGGGTCCCGGCCACCGCATAATCGACGCCGCAGAAGCTAAGGCGTTGGCGGAAGTTTTTGGCGCGCGGGTGGCAACGATTCCCGCCGTTTCGATCAAGGGAGCGTTGGGGAACCCTCTGGCGGCGGCTCCGGCGATCCAGATCGGGTGTGCCGCCTTGGCCCAACGATACGGTCGGCTGCCGCCGACGGTCAACTGGATGCGGCCCGACCCGGCCTGTCGCCTCGGGTTGAGTGCTACAGTCCGCGCGATCCCCCATGACTTCACGCTCGTTGATGCCCACGGGTTGTCCGGAATGAATTCCTGTCTAGTTTTGGAACGATGCAAATAGCGCCAGCGATTCTCGCGGCCGCGGCGGTCACGCTCATTGGCACCGGCATTCTCTGGGGGAATCCGCGACGCGTGGTAAACCGTGCGGTGTTTTTCTGTTCTCTCCACGTGGCTGGGTGGCTCGCGTTGTTGCACGTCACGTTGAGCGTCAGCGCGGCCGAAGGCCTGTTTTGGCTTCGGTGCTCGGCGGCTCTCGGCGCGTTCCTCCCGCTCCATTTGTGGAGTGTAAAGGAAATGATCGCCGGCGAATCGGCGAAGTCGGAGCGGCGCCGTTGGGCAATCGGGATGGTCTGGGTCTGCTGCACGTTGATGTTGGCGGTGCTTCCCGCCACCGATTTTTTTATTCCTGCCCACTCTCGCTCCGATGCGCGGCTGTTTGGGAAAGGGTATTATCTCTACATGGTCGGAGTGGTGGCGCTCTATGTGGCGGTTTGTAGTGGCACATTCCGCGATAGCCGCCGCCTTACGGGAATCCGGCGGCTCGAACTTCAGGTCTGGCTTTTCGGTGGCTCGTCGGCGGCGCTGGCCGTCGTCATGTTAATGGCCGCGAACGCCGTCTTTCACGAGCCGGCCCTGATCCGGCTCCAGCCTTTCGTCGTGCTCGTTTTTTTTGGCGGCACGATTGCGACGATTTCGGTGCATCGCGTTTTTGACGCCCGCCAAGTTGCTTTGGTGGGCTTGCAGAAGAGCATGTTGGTCGGTTGCGTCGCAGGCTGCGCGTTCGTGCTGGACTGGCTGTTGAGTGCGACCCTGTCAGAACCGTTCGCGTTCTTGTCTACCACGGCCGCTACGCTTTGGTTTGCCGCGTGGCTGAACGAGCGAATCGATAGAACATTCCATTCATATCCTCAGGCCGTCGCCGCCCGGCAGGCGGCGTTTGACGCGGCAAGGCACGCGCAAGGAATTGAGGAATTGGAGAGTGCCTTTCTCGGCGTGATCAAGGGCTGGGGGCAGTCTGATCACGCGCTCGTGCTTTCCGGTCCGATCAACTCGCTCCGCGGGGGAGAGATCGATCTCGCCGATGACAACATCGTGCCGCAAGCCATGCGGCAGATGCGTTGGGCCACACCCGAGCGACTCGCGAGGGAGCGCTCGACGCCGGAACGCGCCGCCGTTGAGAAATTCCTGCGGGAGCAGAACCTCGGGATACTAGTGATTGGCGAAGGCCCGACTCTCACCGCCCTCATCGGCGTGGGCGTCGCCGCTTCCCGGCGGCCGTTTACCTACCCGCAGGTCGAGCAGCTCATGGAGCTGGCTTCCATCATGGAGAGCGCTCTCGAGCGCGCGCACTTCGCGCTCAAGGTCCAGCACACCGAGCAGCTCGCCACCGTCGGTCTCCTCGGCGCCAGCCTCGCCCACGAGATCCGCAACCCGCTCGTCACCATCAAGACCTTCGTCCAGCTCCTGCCCACGCATCATCAGGACCCGGGGTTCCGGGAAAAATTTTTCCGGCTCATCGGCGACGAGGTCAATCGCATCGACCGTCTCACCGAGCAGCTCCTCGACCTCGCCTCGCCCCGCGCCTACGCCGCCACCACGACCGAACTCCACCCCGTGCTCCGCGCGAGCCTCGACCTCGTCGCCGCCAAGGCGAAGGACAAGGACATCGCGTTTCTCACCGAGTTCGCCGCCGTGCCCGACCGCGTGCACACCGACGGCTCCGCGGCCAAGCAGGTGATGCTCAACCTCTGCTTCAACGCCATCCAGGCCGTCGAGGGCGAGCCCGGCCCCCGCTGGGTGAAAATCGCCACGCGCAACGTGGGCGACGGCGTCGAGATGGCCGTCTCCGACAGCGGCCCCGGCATCGCGCCGGAGATGCGCTCACGGTTGTTCCAGCCGTTTCAGACGACGAAGACCTCGGGCTTCGGACTTGGGCTTGCGATTTGCAGCGACATCTTGGGGAATCTGAACGCGACCATCAGCGTCGATCCGGCGGGAACCGGGATCGGTGCGACGTTCCGCGTCAACTTTCCATGCCGACCCCCGTCATCCTAGCCACGCACGACGCCGCGCTCGCCGCGGCGTGGGAGCGGCAGCTCGCGCCCGGGCGGACGGCGTTGCGGCTCGATGCGCTGGCGCGCGCCGGCGGGAGCGCCCCGGGCTTCGCGGCCGTCGTCGTGCTCGACGCGATCGTCGAGGAGCAGTTGCCGCCGGGCCTGGTGCGGTGCCCGACGGTGTTTGTCGGCGAGCCGCGCAGCCTGCCGTTTGAACAGGCGCGGCTCAGCGGGCGCGCCAAGCTCTACCTCTCCTACGAGGAGAGCGCCGCGCGCCTTGGCGAACTGCTCCCGCTGCTCGAGGAGCTCGCCGAGAAACAGTCGATGCTCGATCTCGTCGCGGGCCGCCAACGCCGGGCCGACACGCCGCGCGCCCCGGCGAGCCCCGTCCACGCGGAGGATCCGGCGGACCTATGGGATTTGGTCGAGGGCGCGATCGAGAACCTCGAGGCGCGCGACCGGCTGATCGGGGAGTTTCGGCGGGCGTCGCGGCACCTGCTGCGGGCGTCGCACGTGGTGTTTTTCCTGCGCGAGGCGGAGGGTTTCCGCGCGGATCGCGGGACCTCGTTTTTCGACGCGCACGATCCGTTGGTGGGTTTTTTTGAAAACCACCCGGTCGTCATCGACGGCACGAACTGGGAGGGCCCCGCCGATCCCGTCGCCGAGCTGGCGATCCGCAACCGGCTCGCGCTCTGGGGCGCGCGGCTGCTCGCGCCCGTGCACGACAACGGCCGCCTGCTCGGCCTCGTCGCGCTCGGCGTGCGCGAGGACGGCCAGCCCTACGATGCGGCGGACCGGGAGCGCGCGGTGTTTTTCGCGCGGCTGCTCCGGCACGTGTTGACGAAGTCCGCGCAGTTTTCGCGGCTGCAGGCGCTCGCCGAACTCGCGAGCCTCGGCGCGAAATACCTGCCCGGCACGCTCGTGCTCGGGCCCGACGAGGGCGCGCCGCGCCACGTGCCGCTCATCGTGCGCGAACTCGTCGGACGCGCGCGCCACGAGCGCACCGTGTGCCGCGCGGCGCCGACGGCGACGCAGCCGTTTCGCGTCGCCGCGGGCCTGATCGCGGAGACGGGCGGGGCGTGGGCCTTCTGGCAGGAGGCGAGCGACGAGGTCAGCGGCGCGGCCGCGCGCGAACGCGCGGGCCAGTTGGCGATGTTGCGCGAACTCGGGCTCACGTTGAACCACGAGCTCGGCAACGCGCTCGTCTCGCTCGCCACGCTGCGCCTCAGCACCCCCGAGCAGCCCCTCCCTCCGGCGATCCTCGAGGCGGTGAAGAGCGACGTGACGAAACTGGAAACGCTCAACAACACCGTCGCGATGATGCAGCTCGTGAACGAATCGCAGCCCGCGCCGTGCGACGTCCCCGATCTGGTGCGGCGCCTCGGCGCGGCGCTGGGGCTGCGCGTCGATTCGCGCGAGGAGCCGCTCCTGCTCAACGTCGCGCCCAAGGCGCTGGAGTTTGCGCTGCGCGCGCTGCTCACGACCGTCAGCGAAAACCGCGGCGCGCTCGCGCTCGCCGAGCTCAAGCTCCAGGTCCGCAGCACCGGCACCGGCGCCGAGACGACGGTGTTGCTCGCGCTCTCGGGCCGGGGCCTCGAGCTCGAGGGCATCCTGCCCGCGCCCATCGAGGGCGGCGCGCCCAATCAGGGCCGGCTCGGGGTGTTTCTCGCGAAGGAAATCCTGCGCCTGCACCACGGCGACATCCACGCCGGCCCGGGCATGGACGGCACCGAGATCCAAATCTCGGTGCGGGCGTGGTGAAGCCGGCCGACATCGGCCCGGCGATCATCCGGTGGGCGGAGCGCGAGCCCTCGGTGTCCGCGCTCGTGCTCATCGGTTCGCACGCGCGGGCGGCGGGGAGCCCGGAGGCGGCGGACGAGTTTTCGGACTGGGATTTTCAGGTGGTGGCGACGCGGCCGGAAAAATTTGGGACGCGGGAGTGGTTGCGCGAGGTGGGCGTGGGCGAACCGTTGGCCTACGTGTTTCGGCCGGGG
>JBEANZ010000360.1:0-9294 GCA_041165185.1 Verrucomicrobiota bacterium
ACCCAGTCGCGGAGGTCGTCGATGGCGATGAAGAGGACGTTGGGCTTTTGCGGCGTCGCGGCAGCGGCGGCGGACAACGGCTGGGCGAATGCGAGCGCGAGAGCCAGCGAGCCGAGCACGGCGGCGAGGCGGAGGAGCGGGGATTTCTTTTTCATGGGGAAGGGGAAGGGGAGGGTGGAGTGGCTAGGGCGTATCGAAGCGCGAAACAAGCTCCGCGAGCACGACGTGCGCGAGCGAATCCACGCGCACATCCGCGTGCGAGAAATCGTGGTGCCGCGTCGACGCGCCCGGCACGGCGACGACGCGGCAGTGCGCGCGCCGCGCCGCGAGCGAGCCCGTGTGCGAATCCTCAAACGCGACCGCCTCGGGGCCGCGTAGGCCGAAGCGCGCGAGGGCGAGCTTGTAGAGATCGGGCTCGGGTTTCGGGGAGGGCGCGTCGCCGCGGCAGGCGAAAAACGAAAACCGCGCGTGCAGCCCGAGCCGGCGCAGTTGGCCTTCGACGTGGCCGTGACTGGAGTTGCTCACGACGGCGAGCGTGAGGCCGGCGGCGGCGCCGGCGTCGAGCAGCGCGACGACCCCGGGGAGAATCGGCTGCGCGAGGGTGCGGCGCTCGTTGCATTCGCGGCGTCGCGTCTCGAGGGCCGCGCGGTCGGCGTCGGTCGCCCCGGCAAACGCGCGCCACGGGTCGAAGGAAAAATCCACGTGCCCGACCGCGCGCAGAAATTCCACGCGGTCGAACGCCTTGCCGTGTTCCGCGTGGACATCGCCATACGCTTCGATGAGGGCGGTCTCGGTGTCGAGGATGAGTCCGTCGAAGTCGAAGAAGAGGGCGCGGATCATCGGACGACGAAAACGGCGCGAGTTGAAAACAGAAGCCGATTTCACGGCACGCGCGCGCAACTCGGACTTGCGCGCGGCGGCGGCGGCGTTTTGCGTGGCGGGCATGGACCAACCTCTCGTCGGAGTCATCATGGGCAGCACGTCGGACTGGGATGTGATGCAGCACTGCGTGCAAACGCTCGAATCCCTCGGCATCGCCTGCGAACGCCGCGCGCTCAGCGCGCATCGCACGCCGCATCTCGCGATCGCGTGGTGTCAGGGGGCGGAGGCGCGCGGGCTCAAGGTCATCATCGCGGCGGCGGGCGGCGCGGCGCACCTCGCGGGCGTGGCGGCGGCGGTCACGCCGTTGCCGGTGCTCGGCGTGCCGATGGAAAGCGCGTCGCTCAAGGGCCTCGATTCGCTGCTCTCGATGGTGCAGATGCCGGGCGGCATCCCGGTGGCGACGCTCGCGATCGGCAAGCCGGGCGCGATCAACGCGGCGCTCTTCGCCGCGGCGATCCTCGCGCTGGGCAACCCGAAGATCAAAGCGGCGCTCGACGATTTCCGCGCGGCGCAGACGAAGAAGGTCGCCGAGGCGAAGCTGCCGTAGGCGGGCCCGCGTCGGCCTAGTTTTTCCTTTCGGTCGCGGTCGGCTTGGGCGGCGCGGGTGGGCGGTCGGGGGCGCCGGTGTCCATCACGTAGCGCCACGCGCCGTCGGGCTGACGTTTCCAGATGGTCAGGAAAAATCCGCCGCGCACCACTTCCTGCCCATCCGGCCCCGGGCGGCGGCTTTCGTAGCGGCCGTAGTTGTAGCCCATCGTGCCGTCGTCGGAGACGTCGGTGAACGAGGGAGCCCACGTGAGTTTCACGCCGGGTTGGTCGGCGCCCATGCGTTCGCGGACGGCGGCGTGGCCGCGAAACTGGCGCGGGTCGGTGTCGATGAACGCCACGTCCGGCGCCGCGAAATGCGTGAAGGCCGCGAGCAGTCCTTTCTCCTGCGCCATCGCGGCAAACGCGTCCTCCATCGCGGCGACTTCCTTTTTCAACGCCTCCCGATCGGGCGCGGCGCGGAGCGCGGCGGCGGGCACGAACGTGAGGAGCAACGCGAGCACGAGGGGGCGCACGCGCGCGGAGGGCGGCGCGCGACGGAGGGCGGCGAGTTTTTCCATAAGGCGAAAACTGCCGCGGCCCAAGCGCGTGGCCAGCGATTCCCGCTCGGCGGCGTCCGGCGCGCGACGAACAGCTCCGGCGTCGCGGCGAGCCGTCGTGCGGCGCGTTTACGGCACCAGCCAGGCGTAGGCGGCGTAGCTCAGCGCGACACCGACCGCCGCCGTGATCAGGCCGCTCACGAAGCGGCGCTTCACAAAATAGATCAGCACCATGCCGGTGAGCGACACCACGATCATCAGCGCGGCCGAGAGGTCCACGATGAGCGACCAGCCGGCGCCGGTGTCGCGGCCCTTGTGGAGATCGTTGATCACGGCGACCCAGCCGTGGCGGGTTTCGGTGAGCTCGTAGGCGCCCGTGGCGCGATCGATGGTGGCGTCGGCGGCGTAGCCGGGGCCCTTGAAGGCGACGACGCACTGCGCTTCTTCGACGCGGAATTCGCCGAGGAAACCCTTCACGCCGCCGGCGCGGCGGAGGTGTTCGACGATTTCGAGGCGGGCGATTTTTTCGGCGGGGCCGGGGGCGACCCAGATTTTCTCAAGCGTGCCGCGCTGCTGGGTCGCGACGGTGTTGGTGCCGAAGAGCCAATCGGGGTGATTGAGCGTGAGGCCGGTGACGGCGAAGAAAAACAGGATGCCGAAGCTCACCATCGAGAGGTAAATGTGCAGCCAGCGAAACAGCGACGCGCTACGGCGTTTCCAATAGCCGGCGAGGTGGCCGGGCTCGGGCGGGGGCGCGGGGTCAGGCATGGTGCGGGAGCGAGTGCGGGCGCGGGCGGACGAGCGGCGCGGGCTGAGCGGAAAATTCCACCCGCTCACGCTCGCAGCTTCGAGCGCGGCGGCGACGAGCATGGCAGGCACGATCGCGGCCGCGGCGGAGGAGGGGCGGGCGGTTCACCGCGTCTCGCCCTTGCGGCGGAAATCGAAGGCGAGCGCGGCGAGCTCGGCGTTGGCGGGGAAGTCGATGTGCTGCGGGCCGGCGGCGAAATCGATCTCGCGGCGGAGGAGCTGGTGCGTGCCGTGTTCGCGGGCGATTTCGAAGAAGACGGTGTATTTCCCGCGCGGGACGGGCTGGCCGGCGGCGTCCTTGCCGTCCCATTTCAGCGTGTATTTCCCCGGCGAGCGCGTGGCGCTGGAGATGGAGTGGGCGATGGCGTTGCCCTCGGCCATCGTGCGCACGCGGTCGGCGCGCGTCCAGGCGCGCAGGTCGGGCAGCCAGCGGTCGCCGTGATACCAGAGGCCGACGGTGCGCAACGGGAAGCCGTCCTTGTCCTCGATCCAGGCGGCGACGAAGGGGCGCTTGTAGCGGCCGCCGCCCTGCGCGGCGATTTCGAAGCTGACGACGAGTTCGTCGGCGGCATCCCAGAGGGCCGCGGCGCCCTCGCCAGCCGGAGAGATCGGGGCGACGGCGGCGTGGAGTTGCGGGAGGATCGGCGCGGCGAGGGACGACCAGCCGGGCGAGGTGGCGCGACGGCCGTCGCTCAACACGAGCAGGCACTCGGCGCCGGGCGCCGTCGCGACGAGCGCGAGGCCCTCTTCTTCGGGCAACACGCAGAGCGCCGTGGCGAGCGCCCCGGCGTCGGTGGCGTGCGCGGCGACGACGGTCGCGCTGCGCACGTGGGCGACGGGTTGCGCGGTGCGCGGATCGACGAGGTGGGAGAACCACCGGCCGCCGATCTCGACGCCGCGGCGGTAACCGCCACTGGTGGCGACGGCGCGGTCGCGCGCGGAAATCGCGGCGAGCGGGAGATCGTTTTCGGCGTCGGCGAGGGGGTCGGCGAGGGCGATGGTTTCGGCGGAGGCGCCGCGCACGACGAGATCGCCGCCGAGGTTGACGACGGCGGTGCGGAGTTGGCCGGCGGCGAGCGCGGCGGTGGCTGCGCGGTCGAGGATGTAGCTCTTCGCGAAGGAATTCAGGAGGAGCGGCGCGGTGGTGAGGTGCGTGGCGGTGCGCGCGACGGGGTCGAGGCGCCAGTGGGTCTGGCGCGCGGCGGCGGCGGCGGCGGCGAGTTGCGCGGGGGTGGGGAGCTGTTGCGCGCGCGCGGCTTCTTGCCAGAGGCGGCCGGCGATTTCGGCGGCGGGATCGAGCGCGCCGGCGGTGCGGGCGCGCCAGGTGTCGAAGAGCGCGAGCACCTCGAAGAGTTCGGGCGAGACGCGCACGGGTTCGTCGCGCGTGGCGAACCACGCGCGAAACTCGCTGGTGGCGTCGTAGCCGCTGAGGATTTTCGCGAGGCGGTCGATTTCGGCGAGGGCGGCGGACTCGGCGGCGGCGGCGAGCACGGGCGTGGGGGCGTCGAATTTCAACTCGAGCGACGTGCCGAGGACGCGCTCGTGTTGAAACAGATGCCAGCGCGGCGCGCCGGGCTCGGCGGACGCAGGCGCAGCGGCGAGGCCGAGCGCGAGGGCGAGCGCGGCGAAGAGCGGGAAACGAAACGCGAGCGCGCGGGCGCGGGTGGGACGCGGGAGATAAGTCATCGAGAAATTTTTTCGGCGGGAAGGGCGCTCGGGCCGGGAGGGGCGCGGCGGCGGGGAGCGTTATTCGGACGTGACGCGGGGAAGCGGGGCGGGCTCAGCGGCGCTCGCGTTCGCGGTTCTGATCGTCGCCGGGTTCGCGGACGCGTTCGCCGCCGGGGGCGCCGGCGCTGAGTTGGGTGCGGGCGAGGCGGGCGAGTTCGTCGCGCGAGAGGAAGCCGTCCTTGTCGAGATCGCCGCGGTCCATCATGCCGGCCATGCGGACGGGGAGTTCGTCGCGGGAGAGTTTGCCGTCGGCGTTTTTGTCGAACTGCAACATGCGCGTCACGGCCTCGTCGATGGCGGCGGCGCTGACGGGCGGCGCGCCGGGACCGCCCCGGCCCCCAGGGCCGCCGCGGCCTTCAGGACCGCCGCGACCGTCGGGGCCGCCGCGCGGGCCGAAGGCGGGGCGCACCTCGTCGTCGGTGATCTTGCCGTCGCCGTTGCGGTCGAGTTTGCGGAGGGCGGCGGGGGCGTTGGCGATTTCCTGGGCGTCGAGGACGCCGTCGCTGTTGGTGTCGAGGGCGGCGAAGAGCGGGTGCACCATCATGCGCGGCGGGCCGCCGTCGCGGCCGCGTTCGCCCTCGCCGCGCGGGCCGCCCTCGGGGCGACGATCTTGCGCGATGGCGGGGCGGAGAAAGGCGGCGAGCGCGAGCACGGTGGCGGCGGTGAGGACGAGGGCGAGACGGGCGGGGGATTTCATGGGGAAGAGGGAAATTTGCGGGATGCGGGGAGCGGGGAGTCGCGGGGCAGGACGTGCAGGGGGCGCAGGAGTTTTTGTTTTCGGCGCGGGGGCGTCTTGAAACGGGACGAGCGCCTTGTTTTTCGCGGGAAAACGAGGCGGGACGCCTCGTCCACGACGGCTACAATTCCGGCGAGGAGCGGGCGCGGCGGCCGGAGATTGCGCCGGGGCCTTCGTTGGCGCTGAGGCGTTTGATTTCCTCGAACTGCTTTTGCGTGATGAGGCGGCGCGGCACGCGTTTCTCGGCCTCGTAAACGAGGCGCTCGCGGTCGTCGTCGTCGGGCGTGTAGGGATCCCACGGCGTGTGGTGACCGTGGTGGCAGAGCCACTCGATGTTGCCGCCGTGGACGGCGGCGTTGACTTGGATTTTCCGGCCGTCGGGGTGTTTGCGCCACCAGCCGAATTCGATGCTCATGCGGGTTTGTCGGCGAACGCGTCGGCTTCCGCCAGCGGAAACTCGGCGACGATGCGCCCGGCGCGAAATTCGCCGCCCCGCCGCACGACGCACCGCACCGCGAGCCGCCCCGGGGCGAGGTCCACGACGCAGCCGCCGAGCGGCGCGCAAAACGAGCCGGTGTTGATCGCGGTGACGCCCGCGACGGTGCGGCCGGCGCGCGGGCGGTGCGTGTGGCCGAGGAGGACGAACTTCGCGCGCGGCCGGTGCGCGCGCGCGAGCGCGGCGGCGAGGGGCGCCTCGCCGCGCCACGCGCCGAGCACGCGCAACGTGCGCAACGGCGGCCACAGGGTGTCGGCGAGAAACGCGAGCAGGTAGCGCAGGCCGCGCGGCTCGGACTGGTGGCGTTGGGGCGTGGAGGCGGCGACGTGGCGCCACACCGCGAAGCGCGCGGCGAGTGTGGCGCGGGCGGCGGGGGTTAACTCGGCGAGTCCGGCGGCGATGCGCCGCCCGATGGGCGCGGCGTCGCGGCCCCACGGGACGATGTTGTCCCAGAGGATGTCGCCGTGCGTGACGAACACCTGGCCGCCCGCGAGATCGAGGGCGTGGTGCGGCGAGATGTCGGGATCGTGGTTGCCGGTGAGGTAGGTGGTGGCGGCGGAGTGTTCGCCGAAAAACGTCTCCACGGCGGCGCGGCACTCGGCGGTGTAGATAGGGCGACGGCCGGGGCGGGTGTCGAGGGTGTCGCCGTTGAGCACGACGTGGTCGACGCCGTCGAGGAGCGGACGGAGCTGCGCGAGGCGGCGCACGCGGCTCGCGGGATCGCCGTAGTGGACGTCGGAGAAAATGCGGAGGAGGCGAGGCGGCACGGCGGCGAAGGGGCGTGGCATGAAGGCGGAAATGGCGGGCAACAATGGAAAAGGGAGCGGCGAAGCGGAAGGGGAGGAGCGGGCGGGGATTTGGTGCGGGTGTGCGAGGGGGGCGGAACCGCCTGAAGGCGGAACTACGGATTGGGGAAATCGTGAAATCGGGCATCGGGCATCGGGAATCTTGAAATTTGAAACCGTGCGAATTCGGGGCGGGGAAATCGGTTTGCCGAGGCTGGCTGTTTGGCGAAATTCCAGATGCCCGATGACCGATGACCGATTTCACGATTTCCGAATTCATCGCACGCGCGGGCGATCAGGGTCGGCCGCAAGCGTCCGACGCCGCATTCCCCCGAGGTCGGGGCTTGTGGGGCGCGGGGGAGGCGTGCGAGCGTCGCGCCATGCGCGCACTCGCGAATTTTTTCCGGCCCTTGGTGGCGCTCACGTTGGCGTGGGCGGGCGGGGCGCGGGCGGAGTCGGTGGCGGACATCGCGCGGTTTCACGTGCAGGTGATGGGCGGGGCGAAGGCGCTCGCGGAGTTGCAGACCGTGCGGATGACCGGCCGCGTGACGGCGGCAGGCCGACGGATGACGTTTGTGATGTATGCGGCGCGTCCGGCGAGCGTGCGGCTCGAGATTAGCGGCGGCGGGCGCGTGCTCGTGCAGGGGACGGACGGGACGAATCCGCCGTGGGAACTCGACACGGCGGCGCGGCCCGCGCGCGCGCGGCCGATGGCGGCGCCGGCGGGGCGCGCGTTCCTGGCCGACGCCGAGTTCGACGACCCGTTGGTGGCGGGGGCGGCGCGCGGATTTGTGATCGAGGATGGCGGCGCGGCGGTGCGCGACGGGACGAGGCTGTTGCGGTTGTTGGTCACGCGGGCGGACGCGCTGCCGTTTTCGCTCTTCGTGGATCCGGAGACGTTTTTTGTCGTGCGGCGCGAGGAGGAGCGGGCGCCGGCGGCGGGTGGCGTGCGGCAGATCGTGACGCGTTACGCGGATTTCGCGCCGGTGGACCGGGTGCTGATGCCGTTTCGCATCACGGTGCTGGCCGATGGCAAGGTGGAGCAGGAAACCGTCGTGGAAAAAATCGAGCCCAACGCGGTGATCCTGCCGCAGATGTTTGCGGCGCCGCCGTAGCGCGCGGCGCGATTCGCGCGGGGCGCGCCGGATCGCGGCTTGCCAGTCCGCGGGGCGGCGGATGGAGTCGCGCGCATGGCTCTCTTCGGCTCCCTCACCACGGTGCGCGCCCAGTTGCAGCAGACGGACGGGTTTGCGGTCGCGCTGGCTTACCTCGATGAACTGTTCACGCCCGGCTCGCCCGCGCACACGCGCGTGCTGGCGATCGCGGCGGACGAGACGGGGCGGACGGAGCTGGGCGGCGGCGTGTTTGTGATCGAGCAGGCGTATGCGACGCGACTGCGGGCGGACGGGTTTTTCGAGTCGCATCGGAAATACATCGACGTGCAGGCGGTCGTCGCGGGCGAGGAGCTGATGGAGGTGGCGGACGTGGAGCGGATGACCGTGCGGCGGCCCTACAATCCGGAACGCGATCTGATTATCTACGAGGACAACACCGAGGCGTCGCTGGTGCGGGTTTACGCGGGGCAGGCGGCGGTGTTTTACCCGAGCGACGCGCACATGCCGACGTTGCGCGTGCGGGCGGACGCGGTCGCGGTGCGCAAGTGCGTGGTAAAGGTGCCGGTGCCGGCGTGAACGGGCGCGCGCGGTCCGGATGAATTACCGGCACCATTTCCACGCGGGCAATTTCGCCGACGTGCTGAAGCACGCGCTGCTCGCGCGGCTGGTGCGGGCGTTGCAGAAAAAGGACAAGGGCTGCCTCCTGCTCGACACGCACGCAGGCCGCGGCGCCTACGATCTCGCGGCGGCGGCGACGGGGGACTCGCTCGCGCGGCGGCCGGAATGGCCGGAGGGGATCGGGCGGATTTTTGCGCGGGCGGACGCGCCGGCGCTCCTCAACGATTATCTCAGTGCGGTGCGCGCGTGGAACGTGGAGCGCGGCGCGGCGGCGGGCGCGGTGCGGTTTTACCCGGGCTCGCCGGTGCTGCTCGCGCGGCTCGCGCGACCGCAGGATCGGATCGTGGCGTGCGAGCGGCAGCCGGCGGAGTGCGCGGCGCTGCGGGAGGAGTTGCAGTTCACGGCGGGCGTGACCGTGCGCGAGATGGACGGCTACGAGGCGGTGCGGGCGTGGCTGCCGCCGCCAGAGCGGCGCGCGCTGGTGCTGATCGATCCGCCGTTTGAGGGGGAGCGGGAGTTTGCGGACATCGCGCGGGCGCTGAGCGCGGGGTTGCGGCGGCTGGCGGGCGGGGTGTTTGCGGTGTGGTATCCGCTGACGGAGCGAGCGCGGGTGGAGGAATTTTTCGCGGAAGTGCGGCCGCTGCGGCCGCCGCCGACGCTGGGTGTCGACCTGATGATCGCGGGGCCGGGGGCGGGGATGAAGATGAAGGGCTGCGGGCTGCTGGTGGTAAATCCGCCGTGGCAGTTCGAGCGCGAGGCGGCGGAGGTGGCGGCGTTTCTCGGCGGGGCGTTGGCGCAGGCGCCGGGCGGCGGCGGGCGCGTGGAGTGGGTGGTGCGGGAAGGCTGAAAGGCTGAAGAACTGAAGGGCTGAAACCTGAAGGCTGAGGGGCGCCGGTGAGCGATGGGTTGAACCGCGAAGGGACGCGAAGGGGCGCGAATAAGACCTAATTATAATTAGCTTTCAAGTTTAGCCTAAAGAAGATAGCGCGGATGGATGGGACGACCACGAAAATCCGATACCGAGCTGGAAGATCAAGCGCGA
>JBEANZ010000361.1:0-13222 GCA_041165185.1 Verrucomicrobiota bacterium
TCGAGGATCGCGTCGGTTTGGAGTTTGATGCGTTGGCCGGGGGCGGGGGGCTTGTCGGCGGGGGCGGTTTTGGCCTGCGTGGCGAACGTGGCGTCGCCTTCGGCTTGGGCGGCTTTCAGGAAGGCTTCCTTCACGTCGTGAAACGCGCCGCCGTCGGCGAGGTCGGCGGCGGTCGCGGGGCGGCCGAAAAACGGCGTCGTCGAGTCGCCGAGGAGCCAGATGCGCCACTCGTTTTCCTCGGCGAAGTAGGCGGCGACGGCGCCGCGTTTTTCGACGCCGAGTTGGGCGGCGAGGGTTTTCATGAACTTGCCCGGCGAGTTGTCTTCCTCGGCGGCGGGCGATTTCGCGAACACGCGCGCGGCGATGCGGAGGCCCGTCGTGCGTTCGAAGTTGGCGAGCTTGTAGTTGAAATTTTTCGCGCGGGGCGGCTCGGCGGGGAGGAGGTGGTCGGGGTCGGCGAAGTGCCCCTCCTTCGCCAAGACTTCGGAGGGCAGGGGCGAGGTTGCTTTCAGGCTGGCGGCGAAATCGGAGTGTTTTTTCGCGGCGGCGGAGAGCGTGGCGAAGGTCGCGGCGTCGGCGCGGAAGGATTTTGCGGCGGGGCCGACGCGGAGAATTTTGATCGCGACGGGGTCGTCTTGTTTGATTTGCGCGAGGACTTCGAGGCCGCGGATGGTGCGGCCGAAGACGGAGTGGAGGTAGTTGAGGCGGTTGGTCGGTGCAAGGGTGAGGAAGAACTCGCAGCTCTTGGTGTCGGGCCCGGCGTTGGCCATCGAGAGGATGCCGGGGGCGTCGTGACGGAGGCCGGGGACGAATTCGTCGGGGAAGCGGTGCGGGATGGGTTTCGCCTCGTCGTCGGTGTCCTTGAGGCCGGGGTTGCCGCTTTGGATGACGAAGCCGGGGACGACGCGGTAAAACGTGAGACCGGTGTAGAACGGTTTGCCGTCGCGCGGCGCGAGCGTGCCCTCGGCGAGGCCGGTGAAGTTGGCGCACATGAGCGGGGCGCGTTGGAAAAACAATTCGACCGTGAACGCGCCGCGCGGCGTGGTGAATTCGGCGTAGAGGCCGTCGGGGAGCGGGGCGGCGACGGCAGGAGACGGGGCGGGGGCGGGAGCGGGGGAGGATTCGGCGGCGTGGCCGACGACGGCGGTCAGGATGCCGAGGAGCGAGAAGAGGAGACGGGAGGCGGGAGACGGGAGGCGGGGCATGGCGCGACGGTTGGGAACCGGCCGCAGTGCGACAACGATTCTTTGGCGCTCATCCCCGGCGCCGGGTGGTGGAAGGAGTTTTCCGCGGATGGCGCGGATAGGCGCGGAAAAAGGAAGCGGGCGGAGCGTGGCGGGGTTATCCGTCCCCATCCGCGTCATCCGCGGGGAGAATTTTTTGCCGCGACGGAAGGCTGCTTCGCGGGCGCAGGCGCGGGGCGCGCGGCCCGCGCGGCGCTACGGCAGGAACGAGCAGATGTATTCGCAGAGGCCGGCCTTCACCGCGATGGTGAAGCCGCTGTTGGCGGGCACATCGAAGAAGGTGCCGGCGCCGTAGGTGCGCGACTCCTTCGCGTCCTTCTGCGTCACGACGCACTCGCCCGCGACGATCTCCATGCGCTCGGCGGCGGCGGTGCCGAAATAATACGAGCCGGGGCGGATGAGGCCGAGGGTCTTCTTCGCGGCGTCGGCGAAGAGCACGGTGTGGCTGACGACGTTGCCGTCGAAATAGACGTTGGCCTTGGTCACGACGGTGACGCCGGCGAATTGAGCGGGGAGCGAGGACATGGTTTTGGTGAAAGTGAAAGTGAGGGTGGGGGCGAGGGAGAGAGTGAGGGTGGAAGTGGCCGCGCGTGGCAAGCGCGGGTATGGGGAGTATGGCTGCGAGTGCCGCGTGGTCGCCACCGGACCCAAGTCTCGGAGGGGTTGGCCACAAAAGCACAAGAAGGCACAAGAAAAGACCGTCGGATTTCCCGAGCGCTGGGTGTGTCGGCGCGACGTGTTGGCGCGGCGTGGAATCACGGCGGACCGCTCGCACGGCGGTCCGCTCGCTCACGCTCGCGGCTACGAGGGGGCGGGCGCGGGGGAATCTCGTTGCCGCGCGGAGGGCGGGGCGCACGGTCGCGCGCATGAAAATGTTCTCCTCTTTCGCACCGCGGCGGAATGCGCGCGCAATCCTCGTCGCGTTGATGGTCGCGGGCGCGCCTGGCGTCTGGGGGCAGGGCGATGCGATGAAGAAACCCGCCTCGCCGGCGGTGGTCACCTTTGTGGCGGTCGATACGGCGCAGCTCGTGCAGGTGCTGCCCGCGCCGCCGGCGGCGGGCTCGATCGCGGCGGCGGCGGACTTGGAGGCGGTGGTGCAGGCGCAGGGGTGGCGCACGGCCGCGCAGGTCGAGTGGGCGCGGGCGGTGGACAAGAACGACGTGTTCGTGCTCTTCGGCGCGGAGGGGTTGCTGGGCGCGAATTTCACGGCGGAAAAATTTCCGCGGCTGATCGCGTTGTTGAAGGCGGCGACGGACGACACGCGGCCGCCGATCGATGCGGCGAAGCAACTCCATGCGCGCGCGCGGCCGTTCAAGATCGATGGGCGGGTGCAGCCGTGCATCGATTTGCCGGCGGGGGATTCCTACCCGAGCGGGCACGGGTTTGGGGCGCATTTCCGAGCGGCGATCCTCGCGGAAATTTTCCCGGGGAAACGCGCGCAACTCGAGGAGCGCGCACACCGCATCGCGTGGGGACGGGTGCTCGCGGGGGTGCATTTTCCGTCGGACGTCGAGGCGGGCCGGCGGCTGGCGGAGGCGAGCGTGGCGGAGTTGCAGAAGAGCGCGGCGTTTCGCGCGGCGCTGGAGGCGTGTCGCGCCGAGGCGGCGGCGGCGGAGTTGAAGAAGGCGGGCTGAGGGGCGGGTAAGTTTCGGGTTCCTCACTGTTTTCGGTGGGTAGCTGCAGTGGATTGGGAGCCCCAACGGGGCGAAAAGTGGAAAGCCCAGGGCAACGCCCCACTGCCATTGAATGAGCGCTGAATTGCCGCCACCGCAGTGCCTTGCACGCCGGAGGCGTGCCAGAAAGTAGCCGGGGGTTGAGGCACGAAACCCCCGGTGATCATGGTTTTTCCGGTGCACCCCGGAGCGGGTGCCAGAAGCTCGGGTAGACGGACCCTTCTGGCATCCCTTCAGGATGCTCGATCAAAAACAAGCTGACCGGGGGTATCGCCGCAACGGCTCAACCCCCGGCTACTTTCTGGCACACCGCCGGTGTGCAAACCGTCCCAGCCGCCAGAACCTGCGCGCCCCGGAATCCTCAATTCAATGGCAGTGGGGCAACGCCCTGGGAAATGATCCCCACGAATCCAAGCCCTGAAAGGGCGAAACCGCACGAGGGTGTCGCCCTTTCAGGGCGAAGACATTCTTCCGGACGGATTCCCAGGGCGTTGCCCTGAGCTATCGACTTTCGCCCCTTCGGGGCTTCTGAGTGGGCAACTGTCGATCCACTGAAACCAGCGAGGAACCAAGTTGCGTGACCGGCGGCATCCCGCAGGCCACTCGCTCACGCTCGCAGCTACGAGTAGGCGGACGGGCCGAGTCGGGCGTCGGCTCGCTGACGCTCGGCGCTATCTTGGCGGGTTACGCTCTGTTCGCGGCTGAGTTTCTCCGCGCTCAGTCCGCCGGGATGTCGATCTTCATGCCGGGCTTGAGGGGGCGGTCGCCGCGGAGGAGGTCGTTGTTGGCGACGTAGATTTTCGCCCAGCGGGAGGTGGTGCCGTAGAATTTTTTCGAGATGCTCTCGAGGGTGTCGCCGCTGCGGACGACGTAGTAGCGTTTGCCGTTTTCGACGGTGAGCTCGGCGGCGGAGGCGAGACGGGTGGCGCTGGTGCGCAGCTCGGCGGTGGGCGGCGGCGCGGCGGTGGCGGGGGTGTTGAGCGCGAGTGCGGCGGGGGCGGGCGGCGGGGTGGGGGAGTCGGCGGGTTTGGCGGGCGCGGGCGGCGGCGGTTCGGCGGCGCGCGCGGGCGGGGCGAGGGCGGTGGTCTCGGCGGCGCCCGGGGCGCGGGTGGCGGCGAGCGAGGGGCCGGCGGCGGCCATCACGGTGGTGAGCTGCGCGCGGACGGCGGCGGCCTGTTGTTCGGCGCGGGAGCGCGCGTCCTTTTGCGCGAGGAGTTCGCCGTTGAGTTGCGCGAGCGAGGCTTCGGCCTGTTCGCTGCGGGTGGCCGCGAGTTTGAGCTGGGCGACGAGGCCGGAGTTTTCCGCGCGCACGCGCGTGACGTCGGTGCGGAGGCGGGCGTTTTCGTCCTGGAGCTCCGTTTGGTTGCGGAGGATGGCGGCGAGTTTGTCCTCGGTGGCGCGGAGCTGGCCGCGCAGCGCGGCGTCGCCGGGGCCGGCGGGCGCGGTGGCGCGTTCGGCCTGGAGCTTGGCGTAGCTGGCGCGGAGGGCGGCGAGTTCGCGGGTGGATTCCTGGAGGCGGGTGGCGACTTCGGGCGACGCGGCCTCGGCGCGGCGATCGAGGGCGGCGCGGAGGGTGTCGCCCTCCTTGCGCACGAGGGCGAGTTCCTGCTTGAGCAACTTGTTCTCGGTGCCGAGATCGCTGTAGGCCTTGGCGGTGGCGGCATCGCCGCCGAGTGCGGGCGCGGCGGCCTCGGGGAGCTTGCCAAAATGCACGTAGCCGCAACCGGTGAGGGCCAGCGCGGCGGGGAGCGCGAGGAGGGCGCGGGAAAAACGCATAGGCCGCGATGAAGGGGGAAACGCGCCGTCGCGCAATCTTTCCGCGCGCGGTGGCGCACGCGGTAGCGCACGCCGTCGCGGCGGCGGCGCGCCGGCCCTACGCGTCTGTGCGTAAGGCGTGCGCGGTGCGCGCGGTTGACGCGGCGCGGGGCGCGGCGTGTGTTCGCGGCGTGCCCGTCTCGCTCCCTCGCCGTGCGACCCGGCGGCTCGCCGTCGCCGGCGCCGCCGCGTTCGCGCTGTGGGCGGGCGGCGTGGAGAGCGGGGCGCGCGCGGCGGAGGGCGACGAGGCGGGGCGGCCGGTGTTTCGGAATTTCCGCCCCACGGAGTATCGGGGGCACCCGCAGGTTTACGGCGTGGCGACGACGCCGGGCGGGCTGGTTTACCTGACGAGCGAACAGGGCCTCACCGAGTATGACGGCCAGCGCTGGCGGCACCTCTGGGCGCCGGGCTCGATGGGCTTCGCCGTGGCGGCGGATGCGGCAGGCCGCGTGTGGCTGGGCGGGATGGACGAGGTGGGTTATTTCGCCGCCGCGACGCCCGGCGGCGAGCAGCGCTATCACTCCGTCAACGACGCGATCCCCGCCGCCGAGCGGCCGTTTGGGCGGACGCGCTCGCTCCTCATGCACGGCGGCGCGGTGTATTTTTCCGCGCGCGGGAAAATCTTCCGCTGGCGCGAGGGCGCGGTGCGCTCGTGGAAAATCGGCACGCGCGCCGCGCGGCTCGTCGCCGTCGGCGAGGCGTTGTTCGCGCACGCGCTCGGCGTCGGGCTGCTGCGGCTGGAGGGCGACGAGTGGCGCCCCGTCAGCGCGGCCCCCGCGCTGGTAAAGAGCAACGACACCGCGCTCCTCCCGCACGGCCCCGGCCGGCTCCTCGCCGCGATCAGCGGCGATGCGTTTTACGAAATCGATCTCGCGACGGGCGCGCTCACGCCGTGGGCGACGCCCGCCGCGGCGCTCGTGCGCACCGCGCAATCGATCACCGGCGTGCGCTTGCGCGACGGCTCGCTCGCGCTCGGCGTGCAACCGCTCGGCCTGCTCCTTGTTTCGGCCGACGGCGCGCGCGTGCGCCGGCTCGATCGCACGACGGGGCTCGTCGACAACACCGTGCTCAGCCTCGCCGAGGATCCGGCGGGCGGGCTCTGGGTGGGCTTCAACACCGGCGCCGCGCGCGTCGAGCTCGACTCGCCCGTCTCCGTGTTCGACGGCGACAACGGCCCGCCCTCCGGCACGATCGACTGCTGGGGGCGGCACGAGGGCGTGCTGTTTGCGGGCGCCTTCGACGGCCTGTGGCGCCTCGCGCCCGCCGACGCCGCGACCGGGGCCGGCGCGCGGTTCGTGAAGGACCCGCGGCCGCTCGGCAACGTGTTCGCGATCGAGGCGTTTGAGGGCGAGACGCTCGTCGCGGCCGGCGGCGGGCTCCACGCGCTCAAGGGAGAAACGCACACCCGCCTCGTCGACACGCTCTCCAACAGCCCCCTCTGCCTCGTGCCCTCGCGCGTGCGGCGCGAGCGCTTTTACCTCGGCGGCTTGCAGGGCCTCACCGTCGTGGAGAAAACCGCCGCCGGCTGGGTGAAGCTCGCCGAATTTCTCGAGCTCGGCGACGTCCACACCGCCGCCGAGGAGGCCGACGGCACGCTCTGGCTCGCCACTTACTCGCGCGGGTTCTGGCGCATCCCGCGCGCCGGCGACGTCACCGACTGGAAAAACGTCCAGCCCACCCAGGTGTTCAAAAACGCCGGCCTCCCCGATCCCATCGCGTGGACCTCGGTCTTCGACGCGCCCGGCGGCGCGAGCCTCTTCACGGATCAGGGCTCCTATCGGTTCGACGCGGCGAGCGGGCGCTGCGCGCCCGATGCGCGCTACGCGCTGCCCGGCGAGAAACGCACCGCCGTTTACCCGCTCGTGCGCGCCGCCAACGGCGACGAGTGGGCGAGCGTTTACACCGACACCACGCTCGAAACCAACTTCCCCATCGGCCGCTTCGTGCGCGCCGGCACCGCCGGTGCGCCCGCGTGGCGGCCCGCGCCCGCCGCCGCGCTCGCCGAGATCGGTTTCGCCGGCGCCGCCTTGATGGCGCTCGACCGCACGCCCGCCGGCGAGGAAGTCGTCTGGGCGCGCGGCTACAACAACACCGTCCGCCTCGTGCTCGGCCGCGCCGCGCCGGCGGGCCCCGCGTGGCGCGCGCTCGTCCGCGGCGTGCAGGCCGGCGGTCGCGCGCAACCGCTCCCGTCCGCCGGCACCGCGCTGCACCTCGCCTACTCCCGCGAGCCGATCACGTTTGCGCTCGCCGCGCCGAATTTCGGCGGCGGCGGCGAAGCGCGTTTCTCCACGCGCCTCGTGGGCTACAGCGCGCGGTGGTCCGAGCCGGCGGCGACGCCCGATGTCGCGTTTACCAACCTCTCCGGCGGCCCGTTCACGCTCGAGGTCCGCGCGCACAACGCCGAGGGCCGCGTGAGCGAGATCGCGGCGCTCCGCTTCACCGTCGCGCCGCCGTGGCATCGCGCGCCGCTCGCCTACGCGCTCTACGCGCTCGCGCTCGGCGCGGGGATTTTCGGCTACGTGCGCTGGCGGCTCGGGCGCGGCGAACGCGAGCGCGCCCGCCTCGAGGCCCTCGTCGCCGAACGCACCCGCGACCTCGCCACCGCGCGCGACGCCGCCGAGGGCGCGAGCCGCGCGAAGAGCGCCTTCCTCGCCGCGATGTCCCACGAGCTGCGCACGCCCCTCAACGGCGTCATCGGCTACGCGCAACTCCTCCAGACCGACGCCCGCCTCGCCCCCGATCAACGCGAGCGCCTCCGCATCGTCCACCAAAGCGGCGAGCATCTCCTGCACATGATCAACGACGTGCTCGACCTCGCAAAAATCGAGGCCGGCAAAATCGAGCTGCGCCCCGCGCCCTTCGCGCTCGCGGAAATGATCCACGATGTCGCCGCCGCGCACCAATCGGCCGCGGCGGGCAAGCGCCTCGCGTTTGGACTCAAGCTCGCCGCCGACCTGCCCGCGTGGGTCGAGGGCGACGCGCAGAAACTCCGGCAGGTCCTCGACAACGTGCTCGGCAACGCGGTGAAATTTACGGCGCGCGGAGGCGTGGTGCTGCGGGTCGCGGTTTCTGAATCGCGCGTCGCAAGCGCAACGGTCGAGGCGAGAGCGCAGGGCGCGGAGCTGAGAGCTAAGAGCCCAGAGCTAAGAGCAAGAACAGACGGGGAACAGGACCAGTCTGCGCCCGAGTCCACATCCGCTCTCCGTGGATCGGGCTCTCAGCTCTCAGCTCTCAGCTATCAGCTCCTCACCTTTTCCGTCTCCGACACCGGCCCCGGCATCGCACCCGCGGATCGCGCGCGGCTGTTCCGGCCGTTCGAGCAAGCGGGCGTCACGCGGCCCGCCGCGCCCGGCACGGGCCTTGGCCTCGCGATTTCGCGCGCGCTCGTCGAGCGCATGGGCGGCACGCTCGCCGTCGAGAGCGAGCCGGGGGCGGGGAGCGTGTTTTCGTTTTCCGTCGCGCTGCCGGCGCGCGCCGCGCCGATGTTGGCGGCGGCGCGGCCGGACGTCACGGGCTACGAGGGCGCGCGGCGGCGCGTGCTCATCGTCGACGATCACGCGGTCAACCGCAGCCTGCTCACCGATCTGCTCGGGCCGCTGGGCTTCGCGTGTGGCGAGGCCGTGTCGGGCGAAGCGGCGCTCGCGACCCTCGCCAGCGGCGACGAGCCGTGGCCCGATCTCGCGATCGTGGATCTGCGCATGGAAGGCATCGACGGGCTCGAACTCACGCGGCGGCTCCGCGCGCTCCCGCGCGGGGGCGAGTTGCGCGTGCTGCTCACGTCGGCCTCGGTGTTGAGTTTTGATTTCAGCGCGGCGCGCGCGGCGGGCTGCGACGAGTTCTTGCCGAAACCGTTTCGCACGGCCGACCTCGTGGAAAAAATCGGCGCGCTGCTCGCGTTGCGCTGGCACGAGGCGGCGGCGGAAAATCCGCGCGGCGCGGGCGCGAGCGACCCTGCCGGCGCGGCGGCCGCGCTGGCGCCGATCCCGGCGGCGGCGCGCGCGGCGTTGCGCGAGGTGTTGGCGCAGGGGGACCTGGAGGCGTTTCGCGCGGCGCTGGCGCGCGTGCGCGGCGAGCATCCGGGCGCGGCGGCGCGGTGGGCGGAGCTCGACGAGGCGGCGGCCGGTTTCCAACTCTCGCGCCTGCGCGCGCTGCTCGACGCGCCATGAGATTTTCTCCGCCCAAACTTCGTCCGCCCTTTCCTCGTAGTCGCGAGCGTGAGCGAGTCGTGGACCGTCCACTCGCTCACGCTCGCAGCTACGAGCCGATCACGGTGGGACGCGTTTTTGGTTTTCCTATTTCGCCGCCATGAAGACCCCCACGCCCACCGTCCTCGTCGTCGACGATACGCCCGCCTCGCTCGGCGTCGTGTGCGATGCGTTGCGGCGCGAGGGCGTGCGCGTGTTGATCGCGGATAGCGGCGAGGCCGCGCGCGCGGTGCTCGCGCGCGAGCGGCCGGCGGTGGTGTTGCTCGACGTGGTGATGCCAGGCGAGGACGGCTTCGCGGTGTGCGCGGCGCTCAAGGCGCACCCGGCATGGCGCGAGATCCCGGTGGTGTTTCTCACCGCCATCGACGAGCCCGCGCAGAAGGTGCGCGCGCTCGCGGCGGGCGCGGCCGACTACGTGACGAAACCCGTCCACGTGCCCGAACTGGTCGCGCGCGTGCGGCTGCAGCTCGAGTTGCGCGCGGCGCGGCAGGCGCTCGAGGCGAAAAACTCCGAGCTCGAATCCGAAGTCGCGATCCGGCTCGACGCCGAGGCGCAGCTCGCGAACTCGCTCGACCGCGCCGTGATGGTGCTGGGGCGCGGCGGGGAGCTGGTGTTTGCGACGCGGCTCGCGCACGGGTTGCTCGCGAAACATTTCCCGGCGGGCGCGCCGCCGACGGCGACGCTGGCGGCGGGCGGGGCGTTTCGCGTCGGCGAGGCGACGCTGCACGTGCGGCGTTTCACGGAGCCGGGCCGCGACGATCTCGCGATGCTCGTGCTGGAGGAGGAACACGCGCCGCCGGGCCCAGCCGCGCTGCTCGCGCTCGGGCTGACGCCGCGGCAGGCGGAGGTGGCGTATTGGGTGGCGCAGGGGAAAACCAATCCCGAGGTCGGCCAAATCCTCGGCGCGAGCCCGCGCACGATCGACAAGCACATGGAGCGCATCCTGGACCGGCTGGCGTTGGAAAACCGCGGGGCGTTGATGCTCGCGGCGGGCGAGTTGCTGCGGCCGGGACGGTGAGCGCGCGCACGACGCGGGAAGCACGGAGGCGGGTGAACGGAGAAGGGGGACGAGAGACGAGAGACGGGAGATGGGAGGCGGGAGACGGGAGGCAGGATTTTTTTCACCACGGATCGCACGGATCGACACGGATCAAGGCAGGATCAGGGCGGGATTCGCCGGGGATTGATCCGTGCCGATCCGTGTGGCCCGTGGTGGGGGTTTGATGGATTGAGGAGACGATTGGTTTCAGGTCGAAGGCTTGGTCGCCGGCCACGGCAGACCCCCGGAATAATTTCCCGCAGATTCAGGGAGCCGCAGATTTTCCATCGGCGGTTTCCATCTTTGGTTTCCTGAATCTGCGGGAAAAATTTTCCGGATTGTGCGCTCGGGGGTGGCGCGGGTTCACGGGGCGGGAGACCCGTGCCACGGTGGGGCGCGGCACCATACGCAGGTCTGCGTAACGACGGCGCGGCGGATTTCCGCTAGACTGCGGGGGAACTCCTCCTCGTTGCCGATGCTCGCCTCCTTTATGTCCACACTCGCCTCTTGTTTCCGCTCGCTGCGCACGCTCGTGCCGGCGGCGCTCGTCCTCCTCGGGTTCGCCGCCACGCCGCGCGCCTTCGCCCAAACCGCCACCGCCGCCGACATCGCGCCCGCCAGCCTGCCGGGCAAGACGATCACGCTGAACAGCTTTGTGGCCCAGGCGCCGTTTCAGGGCACGGGCATCTTCACGATCACGTTTACCGGGACGAATTACACGATGCCGATCGCGGCCGGCAATGCCACGCTCTACTCCGGCAGCTACACCGCCGTGACGCAGGCGGGCACCACCATCATCCGGCTCAACGGCTACCTGGTGGGCGGATCGCCGGTGCAACTAATCCTCGTGCCGCAGGCGGCGGCACTGATTCCGGGCGCGTTTGAGATGTTTGCCGACGGCGTCACGGCTTCCAAGACCGGCACGTTTACCGTGAGCGGCACCTCCACAGGCGGCGGCGGCACGGGCAACCCCGCCATCACCAGCCAGACCCAAGTCGTCGCGACCGTCGGGCAGCCCTTCACCTACCAAATCACGACCAGTCCCGCCGCGACGTCCTACACCAACACCGGCGGCAACGCCCCCATCGCGATCAGCCCCGGCTCGGGGCTCGTCACGGGGACGTTTACGGCGGCGGGCACGTTTACGTTTTCGTTCACCGCGACGAACGCCTCCGGGACGAGCGCGGTCACGACGGTTACGGTGACGGCGACGGGCGGCTCCACCGGTGGCGGGAGCGGCGGCTCAGTCGCCAGCTACGCCGGCACCTACCGGGGCTCGATCCTTCAGCGCACCAGTGGCGTCACGTCCATCCTCGGCGGGGCGAGTTACAGCACCGTGATCACAACCGCGGGCGCCGTCACCACGACGCTGACCAACGCCGGCTCCACCAGCACCCTCACCGGCACCATCGACTCCACCGGCACCATCGCTTTCACCGGCGGCACCGGCGCAAACATCTATCGTATCACGAGCGGCTCGGTCTCCGCCTCGGGCGCGACGTTCGTCTTTGGCACGGCGTTTTTCGTCGCCTCGACGAGCAGCACGGGTGCGACCTCGGAGTTTTCGCTGCAAACCAGCACGAGCTTCGTCGCCGACCCGACGGGCGGCGGCGGCACGGGCGGATCGACCGGCACGCCGGCCACGGCGGTGCGCGCGTTTGGTTGGAATCTCTCGGGGCAGACGACGCTGCCGGCGAATCTCACCAACGTCGTGCAGGTCATCGGCACCTCGCAGGGCTCGTTTGCGTTGAAGGCCGACGGCACCGTGACCGCATGGGGCACGGGCCTGAACACCGAGGCGCCGACCGCTGCCGTCACCGGCGTCACGGCTCTCGCCACGGCGAGTAACTCCATCGTCGGGCTCAAGTCCGACGGCTCGCTCGTGCAGTGGGGTCCGAGCAGCGACGGGACGCGCACCAACTTTCCGACGTCGGGCACGTTTACCGCGATTTCGGGGCGCTACTTTCATTTTCTCGCCGTGCGCTCCGACGGCACGGTGGTCTCGTGGGGCGCGGATCCGGCGTTTCCGCCGCTCGCACAACCGCCCGCGGGGCTCACGGGCGTGAAGTCCGTCGCGGCCGGCACCGGCTTCGATCTGGCGCTCAAGACCGACGGCACCGTCGTCGGCTGGAACACCACGAGCAGTGTTTACGTTTCCACCAACACCGACAAGGGCCAGAGCCGGCCGCCCGCCGGCTTGAGCAACGTCGTCGCGATCGCGGCGGGGCAATTCCACGGGCTCGCGCTCAAGGCCGACGGCACCGTCGTCGGTTGGGGCGGCACGCGCAACGGCGCGGCGGGCTCGTTTACCGTGCCGGCCAACGCGCAGAGCGGCGTCATCGCGATCGCGGCCGGGCTCGAGCACAGCCTCGTGTTGAAGAGCGACGGCACGGTCGTCGCGTGGGGCACAAACAGCTTTGGCGAAGCCACCGTGCCGGCGAATCTCACCGGTGTCACCCGCATCGGCGCGGGCGAGTATTTCTCGCTCGTGGCCACGGGCGGCACGGCGCCCTCGCTCGGCACCGTGGGCGGCGGTGGTGGCGGCGGCACGGCGACGCTGGCCGTGGCGCCGTTTAACCTCGTGGGCTACCGCGGGAAGACCGGGCAGGTTTACCAATTCACCGTCACCGGCTCCACGGCCGGCATCGTGTGGGGCTCGGATGTTTACACGGACGATTCAAACGTCGCGCGCGCTGCCGTCCACGCGGGCGTGCTCGCCGTCGGCGAAACGAAGACCGTGACCGTCACAATCCTCCCCGGCCAGGCGAGCTACGCGGCCACCACGCGCAACGGCATCGCCTCCGCCTCCTGGGGCGCGTGGTCGGGCAGCTACTCGTTTGCCGGCGCTGGCGCGGTCGCCGGTGTGCCCGCTGCGACGGCACGGCCCGCAGCGGCGCCCGGTTTCGTCGCCGGCACCGCCGCGCTCGCGGCCGGCGGTCGCCTCGTGTGCCCCGTGACCGTCACCGGCGGCGGCACCTACACCTACCAGTGGTATCTCAACGGCATCCTCATCGCCGGCGCGACGGCCAACCCCTACATCGTCGAATCCCTGACCGCGGCCAACGCCGGCACCTACGCCGCCGACGTCTCCAACTCCCTCAGCGGCGGCACGCCCACGCGCATCACTGCCGGCACCATCACCGTCGGCGCGGCGGGTTCGCCCGTGATCGCGTTGCAGCCCATCTCGAAAACCGTCGTGCCCGGCGCGACGGTGAGTTTCGCCACGAGCGCGAGCGGCAGCGGCCT
>JBEANZ010000362.1:0-3209 GCA_041165185.1 Verrucomicrobiota bacterium
CCAAAACAAAATCGAAAACGCGAGCACGCCGCCCGCCGCAAAGAACCACGGCTGCAAGTCGAGCAGGCGAACCACACCCCACCATGAATCCACGCGCGCGACGACGGTGGCGGGATTGGGCCGTTCGAAGTCAAACGCGCCGGCCCATTGCGCCCGCGCGCCCGCCCAGTAGGCGGCGGGAGCGCCGTCGTGGAGCATGAACCGGCCGCGCGCGACGTCCTCGGGCCGGGGAGCGCCGCGCGGCGGCCCATCGCCATCGCCGCCGCGGGGCGGGCCTTTTTTCTGCGGCGGGCGGCCGGGCGGACCCTCATCGCCGGGCTCGCGGCGCGGCCCGCCGGGGCCGGAGGGCGGGCGCTCGCGGAGCTTGCGCGCGACGGCGCCCGGCAGGCGCTCCTCCGCGCCCTGGCCGCCGTCGAGGTCCGGATGAAAATGAAAAACTCCCCGCCATGCGCCGCCGCGGCCGCGCGCAACACCCTCGCCCGCCCGGCGGCGTCGCGCGCCGTCTGGCAGTCGCGCGCGACCCCCTCCGCGATCGTCTGAAACCGATCGCCGGCGGGCCCGCGCGCGAGCGAGTCCAGCCCGAAACCGCCCCGCGCCACGAGTAGGCCGAGCACGCCGGCGGCGAGCAGGAGCAGGTTGAGCAGCAGCCAGAGCGAGAGTTTCAGCGAGAGCGGATAGGAGACTTTCATGGGCGGGGCGGCGCGGTTGCCGCGCACCCTACGCGAAAGCGCGGCGAAAATCTCCTCCGTTTACTCCGGCTTAACAAAATTACCGCCGCGCCACACACGCGCTTAACCGCCCCGCTCCATTCTCCGTGTCAGTTCCCGCCCACTTCCCTGCCCGCTTCCCTGCACACTTCCATGATCACCACCCACCCGCTCCGCCTCGCGTTTCCCTTCCACACCGCCGCGCTCGCCCTCGCCACCGCCGCCGCGCTCGCGACCCTCGCGCCGCTCGCCCGCGCGCAGTCCTCCGACCCGCAGCTCAACACTTGGATGACTTCCCGCTCCTACGCGCGCGTCTGGGAAACCAACGCCGACAAAGCCTCCGGCAACGCCGTCGCCACCTGGCCGCGCGCCGGCCTCCTCAATCGCGCCGGCACCTCGCAGGCCACCGCGACCTACTCCGACGTCACGCGCGTCGCCTACTCCGCGAACTACGTTTACGTCTACACCACCGGCCTCGCGAGCTACACGATGGGCCCCTGGTATGATACCAACGGCACGACGCTCTTCGGCATGTGGCCCGTAAACCGCGGCGCCATTCACCAGATCCCGCGCAACCCCTCCATCCCCACCACCAAATCGATCACGCGCGGCGTCGGCGGCGTGCTCGTGAACGGCGTTTACCTCTGGAACAACGGCGACGCGCAGTCCTACAACACCGCCACCGGCCAAGTCTCCATGCAGGGCGGCCAGGGGATCTGGAACCGCCTCGCCGGCCCCACCGAGGGCCCGACCTTCGACAGCGCCAACGCCCACCAGCCCGGCAACGGCCAATACCATAATCACATCAACCCACGCGCCCTCCGCTACCAGCTCGGCGACGCCGTCACCTACGACGCCACCACGAAAACCTACGCCGAGGCCACGCCCACGAAGCACTCGCCGATTATCGGCTGGGCCAACGACGGCCTCCCCATCTACGGCCCCTACGGTTACTCCAATGCCAACTCCGCCACGAGCGCCGTGCGCCGCATGACCAGCGGTTTCACGAAACGCGACGGCACGCTCGGCACCACCAACCTCGCCTCGACCGGCCGCACCACCCTCCCCACGTGGGCCGCCAGCGTGCAGAACCGTAGCGCCACCCTCGCCACCACCCAATACGGCCCGACCACCGCGGTCTCCGCGATCGGCATCTTCGCCGAGGACTACGAGTATCTCGGCGACCTCGGCAAGACGCAGGGCACCGACTTCGATCTCAACCGCCAGAACGTCCGCTTCTGCGTCACGCCCGAGTTTCCCGCCGGCACCTACGCTTATTTCACCTGCATTGATGCGACTGGCGCCTCCGTTTTCCCCGACGTGATTGGCCAGGAATTTTTCGGCACGCCCGCCTCCAACCAAGGCACCGTCAACGCCGTCACCGAAACCGTCACCGACTACGCCCGCGGCGGTCAGGCCTCCGCCATCACCGTCACTGCCGTCGCTGCCTCCGCGACCAGCGTCCTCGTGAGCTGGACCTCCGTCGACGGCGGCACCTACTCCGTCTCCACCTCGAGCGACGGCACCAACTTCACCGCGCTCGCCACCGCCCTCACCAGCGCCGGCACCACGACCACCTACAGCGCGAGCGTCGCCGCCAACTACTTCCGCGTCACCCTCACCGCCGTCGCCACCTACGACACCGCCGGCAACGGCGCCATCAGCGGCCTCAACGGCACCGGCACCGCGCCGTCCACTACCACCGTCGGCGCGACCGGCACCGCGCGCCTCATCAACCTCGCCACGCGCGCGCAAATCGGCGGCACCGCCGGCACGCCCATCGCGGGCTTCGTGCTCTCCGGCGCGAGCGGCGCGACCAAACGCGTCGTCACGCGCGCCATCGGCCCCGGCCTCACCGCATTCGGCGTCACCGGTGCCGTCGCCGATCCCTCGCTCACGCTCGTCTCCAACAACACCAACCTCGCCACCAACGACAACTGGCTCGCCGTCGACGCCAGCGCGTTCACCGCCGTCGGCGCGTTTGCGCTCACGGCCAACAGCCGCGACGCCGCGCTCGTCTCCACGCTCGCGCCCGCCGCGTATTCCGCCGTCGTCGGCGCCGGCGGCGGCAGCGGCGTCGCGCTCCTCGAAGTTTACGATGCCGACACCGCCACGACCCCGACCGCGCGCCTCATCAACGCCAGCACCCGCGCCTTCGTCGGCACCGGTGAGCAAGTGCTCATCCCCGGCTTCGTCGTGAGCGGCACCGGCACGGTGAAACTCCTCCTCCGCGCCGCCGGCCCCGCGCTCACGCCCTTCGGCGTGACGGGCGTGCTCGCCGACCCGCAACTCTCTCTCTTCTCCTCCGCCTCGACGACCGCGCTCGCCACCAACGACAACTGGTCCAGCGCGACGAACGCGACCGCCATCGCCGCCGCCGCCGCGAGCGCGGGGGCCTTCGCCTTCACGAGTGGCAGCCGCGACGCCGCGCTCCTCGTCGAACTCCCCGCCGGCAACTACACCGCGACCGTCAGCGGCGTCGGCGGCACCACCGGCACGGCG
>JBEANZ010000363.1:0-8299 GCA_041165185.1 Verrucomicrobiota bacterium
GCCGCGTTTGCCGCACCGCGGCTTGAAAAACAGGTCGCCGGCGAGGGCGTTCTTTTTCGCCAGCAGCTCGACCTTCCCACCGTCAAAGGCCAGCAGGACTGGTGGCGTCGCGAGGCCGCGGTCGCGGCAGAACTCCCAAAACCGCAGCTTGTCGTCCAGGCACGATACGTCCACGCCGCGGTTCAGGGCGCGGAAAATGTGCATCATTTGCCCACAGATCAGGTATTCCGCCGGGGCGCCGGCATGCTGCCAAAAACCGAGTTGATAGTAGTCGTCCGGGTGCAGTCGATGGCGTTGGGCGTAGCGAACCGCGTCGATGAGCTGCCGGCCGCGCCCGAGCCCCGTCAGCTGCCTCACCGACGGCCCCCATTTTCGGTTTCGCCGGATCGCTAGCGACATGGACCAAAACGGCCAAACCAGCGCCTCCGCCGCCAAAATCAACGCCTTGGCCGCCTCCGGCCAGTCCTGCAACACCACGCGGTTGTGCCACTGCTGGAATTCGCGCAAGACGGGGGTCGGCGCGGCGGAGGGCCGGCGGCGCAGCGGCAGCAGCGCACTGAACATGCCGACGCGACGACGGAAAACGCGAAATGCGTGGAGCATGATCTGGTTCAACCCCCCCGCTTTGGCGGTAGCGAGAAAACTTCGCCCAAATCCTGCGAGGGTGGAATGCCAGACAACGTGTCCCAGCGTCCCCCGCCATCATCCCTCACCGGCGGCACGCTCGCGGTCCGGAACCACTTCGTCCGCGCCATTTCGCGCTCGCCTCACCGCCGCGATTCGCTCGCCTCTCCGCGCGCGATGATTTCCTTCGGCAAGCTCCCCGACGGCCGCGAGGCCCGCCTCTTTTCCCTCGAAAATTCCTCCGGTCTCCGCGCCGAAATTTCCGATTACGGCGGCATCCTCGCGCGGCTGTTCGTGCCGGATCGCGCGGGGCGGCTGGCGGATGTCACGCTCGGTCACGACTGCGCGGCGGACTACCGGAAGAGCGCCTCGTATTTCGGCGCGATCGTCGGCCGCGTGGGCAACCGGATCGCGGGCGGGCGTTTCACGCTCGATGGTCGCAGCTACGCGCTCGCCAAGAACAACGCCCCCGGCGGCCGGCCGTGTCATCTCCACGGCGGCGTGCGCGGTTTCGATCAGGCGCTATGGGCCGCGGAGCCGACGACGCACGCCGGCCGGCCCGCTCTCCGCCTCCGCCACACCAGCCCCGACGGCGACGAAGGTTACCCGGGCACGCTCGCCGTCGAGGTGCTCTACTCGCTCACCGCCGATGGCGGCCTGCGCCTCGACTACACGGCCACGACGGATCGCGCGACGCCGGTCGCGCTCACGAACCACGCCTACTTCAACCTCCGCGGCCACGCCGCCGGCGAGATCCTCGATCACGAACTCACGCTCGCCGCGCGTCGCTACACGCCGGTTGACGCCGGCCTCATCCCGACCGGCGAACTCGCCCCCGTCGCCGGCACGCCGCTCGATTTCACGAAGCCGCAGCGCATCGGCGCGCGCATCGCCGCCGACCATCCGCAACTCCGCTTCGGCCTCGGCTACGATCACAATTTCGCGCTCGACGCCTGGCCCGATGGAGCCGCGGCGCCCTCGCCGCGTTTGGCCGCATCCTGCAGCGCGAGCGCCGCGGCTCCGACGCTCGCCGCGACCGTGCGCGAGCCCGCCTCCGGTCGCGTCCTCGAAGTCCTCACCACCGAGCCCGGTGTGCAGTTCTACACCGGTAATTTTCTGGACGGCACCCAGATTGGCAAAGGCGGCCACGCCTACGCGCACCGCGGCGGCTTTTGCCTCGAGACGCAGCGCTTCCCGGATTCCGTTAACCAGCCTGCGTTTCCCAACTGCATCCTCCGCCCCGGCGAGACCCTGCGCAGCACGACGGTGTTTCGTTTCCGCACCGATTGAAACTCCCACGCCCCTCGCGGCCGTTGCCAGCTCCGCTACCTCGGCCTCCTCGTCACCTCCACAACCTCCGCTACCCCCACCCGTCTTCCCGTTTTCCCCGCCATGAAAAAACTCCGCCACCTCCCCCACCTCCTCTCGCTGGTCACCGCCCTCGCGGTGCTGGCCTCCGCGCCATTCGTCCGCGCCGCCGACAACACCCTCACCGCCGCCGAAAAAGCCGCCGGTTGGTCGCTCGTCTTCGACGGCCACTCCTTCGCCGGCCTCCGCGCCTACCGCCAAAAAGGCCCGCCCACCATCGGCTGGGAAATCAAGGACGGCCTCCTCAAGACCGTGCCGAGGGTGAAAGGCGCCGAGCTGATCACGGAGAAAAAATTCACCGACTTCGAGCTGAGCTGGGATTGGCGCCTCGCCCCCGGCGGCAACAACGGCGTGAAGTATTGCGTCACCGAAGATCGCCCCGGCGCGCCCGGCTACGAATACCAGATGATCGACGATGCGAAGCACCCCGACGCCGAGCACGGCGCGATTCGGCAGACGGCCTCGTTCTACTACGTCCTCCCCGCGCACGACCGCCCGATCAAGCCCGGCGGCGAGTGGAACACCTCGCGCATCGTGATCAAGGGCAACCACGTGCAGCACTGGCTCAACGGGAAAAACGTCCTCGAGTTCGACCTCGGCAGCGACGCCGTGAAGGCCGGCGTGGCCGCGAGCAAGTTCAACAAACAACCCGGCTTCGGCGACAAAATCACCGGCCACCTCATGCTGACTTACCACCAGGATGAGTGCTGGTATCGGAACGTGAAGGTGCGGGAGCTGAAGTAGCGCGGCGCCGACGGTCCCACGTCGCCGCGACATCCGTCCACTCGCTCACGCTCGCAGCTACGAAAAAAAACGCCGCCGGAAAATCCGGCGGCGTTTTGTGTTTCGGAACTGATCGTTCCGACTCAGCTCTTCTTCTTCTTCGCGGCCTTGAAGTCGTTGTGGCCCGACTTCTGGTCGTCGCCCAGCTCGGCGACGAGCTTCTCGGCCGTGGCGTTGTCGCCGGCCTTCAGCGCGGCCTCGACCTTGCCGATCTTGCCGAGGAGATCCTTCATGCGCGCCTGATAGTCGGCGACGAACTTGGCCTGCTCGCCGGCCGGCTTCTTGGCCTTGAGGGCGGGCTCCATCTTGGCGGCGGCGGCGGCGTTTTCCTTGATGACGGCGACTTCCTTCAGGGAGTCGGCGTTCTTGGCGGCGTCCTTCACGCTGTTGCGGAGACGGCGGAAGGCTCCGCCCATCTTTTCCATTTTGGCGCCGAGCTCGGTCTGCTCGTCCTTGTCGTCGGCGGCGCGGAGCCCGAGCGGAAGCGCCAAGGCGAGTGAAAGAATGCAGAGCGGGATACGAATCTTCATGATGGTTTTGGAGGGTGAAACTAGATGCGGGCGCAGAGAACACGGATTCCACGGCGGAGCGCAACCGGAAATAATCCCCCGGAATTCGCCCGCCGCCCCGGCTCACGCGGGCCGCCCGCCCGCCGTTGCGGCGCGCCGCTTTGGGGGTTGCCTGCGGCGTCCGCGTCCGGCCAGCCTCGCTCCCGCTCCGCCATTTTTTTCCTCATGAACACCCCCGTCTTTTCCCGTCGCGATTTCCTCGCCGCCTCCGCCGCCGGCGCGGCCGTCACGCTGCTCCCCTCCGCCCTGCGCGCCGCCGAAAAATCCGTGCCCGCGCGCTGGCCCGTCGGCTGTTTCAACCGCCCTTGGACCAAGTGGACCTACGACGAGACCCTCGATGCCATCAAGGCCGCCGGCTACACGCACACCGGCCTCCTCACCCCCACGAAAACCGACCCGTTCACCAGCGCCGCCGCCACCCCCGAATACCTCGCGGCCCTCAAGCAGAAAATCGCCGCGCGCGGCCTCAAGGTAAACATGACCGCGCTCCGCGTGCAGACCGCCCTCGAGCTCCCCGCCGCCATCGCCGACACCCGCAAGCAGATCGAAAACGGCCGCACCGTCGGCGTCGAATTCGCGCTCACGTTCGGCGAGGACAAACCCGAGCGCTACGAAAAGTATTTCAAAATCATGGCCGACGCCGCCGCCTTCGCGCAGGAGCGGGGCATCAAGCTCGTCATGAAACCCCACGGCGGCGGCAGCGGTTCCTCCGAGGAGATCGTCACGGCCATCAGGACCGTCGGGCACAAGAATTTCAAAATCTGGTATGACGCCGGCAACATCATCTACTACACCGGCAAGGACCCCGTCGCCGAACTCGCTCCCATCGCCGAGCACGTCACGGGCTTCTGCGCCAAGGACTGCACGGACGACATCGTGGACGGCAAACGCAAGCCGGACGTGATGATCCAGTTCGGCGCGGGCAAGGTGGATTTCGCGGCGGTGTTCAAGCGGATGAAGTCCGCCGGCTTCAACGGCCCCATCATGGTCGAGTGCTGCAAGATTGGCGCGACCCCGCAGGAGACGATGGAAAACGCCCGCGCCAACCGGGAGTTCCTCGCGAAAGTCCTAGCGAGCGTCTGAGCACGCCGCGCCGGCCGGAAACGCGCGACTCAAGCCAAAGTTGTAGGGCGGGGTCGCCGACCCTGCCGTTCGTCAGGCTCGACCCCAGTGCGGACGAACGGACCCGTCGTGCAGATGGTTGCGGCGGGGTCGGCGACCCCGTCCCACAACCATCAGCGCCGCCGCGCCGCGTTACTTCAACGCCGCCGCGCCCGCCGTCGCGATCTGGCCGTCTTGGGCCGAGGTCACGCCCGACACGCCGATTGCGCCCACGATCTTGCCGCCGATGACGAGCGGGATGCCGCCCTCGATCGGCGTCGCGCCGGAGAGCCGCAACACCCGCAGGCCCTCGCCGCCCGCGGCCACGTTGTCCTGAAACGCCTTGCTCGGCCGGCGAAACGCCGCCGCCGTGCGCGCCTTTTCCTGCGCGACCTCGACGCTGCCCGACTGCGTGGTGTCCATCCGCTCAAGCGCCACGAGGTGTCCGCCCGCGTCGACGATGGCGACGACGACGGACCATTTGTTCTTCGCGGCCTCGGCCTGCGCGGCGGCGATGGCCCGCTTGGCGTCGGCGAGTGGGATCGGCGCGCCGTAGGGCAGGTCGACGACTTGGGCGCGCGCCGCGAAGGCGCACGCAAACGTGGCGAGAAGCAGGAGGTGGCGGGTGAAGCGCATGGGAGACGGATTGGCGAACGGCTGGTGGTTGAGGGTGGGGGAGAAACGCCCGCGCACGGTGCGCGGACGCGGCGGGACGTTGGCGCGTTGCGCGGCGCTTCGGCAAACGGAAACTGCGATCGCGCCAGCGGCGGCTTTCCTCCGCGCTGCGCCCCGCGCTTGGCGCTTGCGCGCGCTTGCGGCGAACCGTAGCCCATTCGCGTGCGCCCCTTCACCCCCCTGATTGCGCTGCTGTTCGCGGCGATCCCGCTGCCCGCGGCGGACGACTACAAACTCGGCCTCGACTCCCAGGTCCAAGCCGTCCCGCACGGCGAGGTGCGGACCGCCAAGTTTGAGACGAGCAAGGTCTTTCCCGGCACCACGCGCGACTATTTCGTCTACGTGCCGAAACAATACGACCCCGCGAAGCCCTCGTGCCTCATGGTGTTCTTCGACGGCGCGGGCATGATGAGCGCGACCGGTTCCTATCGCGTGCCCGTCGTCCTCGACAACCTGATCGCGCGCGGCGAGATGCCCGTGACGATCGCCGTGGCGGTGAACCCGGGCACCTTCGCGCCGCCCGAGCCCGGCGTGAAACCGCGCAGCAACCGCAGCCTCGAATACGATGCGCTCGGCGACGCCAACGCCCGCTTCATCCTCGACGAACTCCTCCCCGTCGCGCTCGCCGGCCTCAACGTCACGCGCGATCCCGCGGGGCGCGCCGTGTGCGGCAACAGCTCGGGCGGCATCGCGGCGTTCACGCTGGCGTGGGAGCGGCCGGAGGCGTTCGGCAAGGTCGTGAGCCACATCGGCAGCTTCACGAATATCCGCGGCGGCCACGTTTACCCGGGTCTCATCCGCAAGGTGAAACCCGCGAAACCCATTCGCGTTTTCCTCCAGGAAGGCGCCAACGATCTCGACAACCTCCACGGCAACTGGCCGCTGGCGAATGCGGACATGGCGGCGGCGCTCAAGTATGCGGGGTGGGATTACAAGTTCGTCCTCGGCACCGAGGGCCACAACGGCAAGCACGGCGGCGCGATTTTCCCGGATACGCTGCGCTGGCTCTGGCGCGACTGGAAGAATTAGCCGGACCGTTGCACCGATCCTTCCGGAAGAAACCACAGATGAACACAGATGGACACAAACGTCCGAGCGGCTTCGTTCATCTGTGTGTATCTGTGTTCATCTGTGGTTAACCTGTTTGGCTCAGAAAAACTCCCCCCCATGAATCGCCTTCGTCTTCTTCTCGCGGTCGCATCATTTGCGCGCCTTGCCCTCGCCGCCGACGTCTTCGTCCCCACGCCCGATCACGAGCCGCGTGCCGGCGTGCCCGTCGGCAAGGTCCTCCCGCAACCCGAGCTGCACTCGAAGATTTTCCCCGACACCACGCGCGACTGGGCCATCTACGTGCCTGCGCAATACCAGCCCGACGGCAGCGCGGCGCTCATGGTGTTTCAGGACGGCACCGGCTACATCAACCCCAAGGGCAACTGGCGCATCCCGATCGTCTTCGACAACCTGATCGCGCGCGGCGAGATGCCCGTGACCATCGCCGTCTTCGTCAACCCCGGCCACCATCCCGCGCGCGGCAAGGCCAAGAGCGCCACCGCCGGCAGCAACCGCGGCTACGAATACAACTCCCTCGGCGACCGCTACGCCCAGTTTCTCCTCGAGGAAATCCTCCCGGCCGTGCGGAAACAGTTTCCGTTTTCCGACGACCCCGAGCGCCGCGCCATCGGCGGCTCCAGCAGCGGCGGCATCGCGGCCTTCACCGTCGCGTGGGAGCGGCCGGACCAGTTTCGGAAAGTGTTTTCGACGGTCGGCAGCTTCGTGAATCTCGCCGGCGGCGACGCCTATCCCGCGCTCATCCGCAAGACCGAGCGCAAACCGATCCGCGTTTTCCTCCAGGACTCCTCCGGCGATCTCGACAACAATTTCGGCAACTGGCCGCTCGCGAACAAGAAGATGGACGCCGCCCTCCGCTACATGGGCTACGACGTGAAGTTCGACTGGGTCGAGGGCTACAAACACAGCGGCGAGCGCGGCGGCTCCATCCTGCCCGACGCCATGCGCTGGCTCTGGCGCAACGAAAAGTTCACGCCCACCATCGTCACGAAAGGCGACCTCGCGGGCGACATGACGATCCACCGCCTGCTCATCGAGGGCGAGGGCTGGCAGCCGGTGGCCGAGGGCCTCGCCTTCGCCGACGCGCCCACGACCGACGACGCCGGCAACTTCTATTTCTGCGACATGCGCCCGCCCGCCGCCGGCATCTACAAAATCTCGCCCGCCGGCGTGAAAACCAAACTCAGCGACGAGTCCGTGAGCGGCATGAAGTTCGGCCCCGACGGCCGCCTCTACGCCTGCCAGGGCGCGAAGAAACGCCTCGTCGCCATCGACGTCGCGACCGGCGCCGTCGTCGACGTGCTCGCCGAGGATGTGCAACCCAACGACCTCGTCGTCACGCACCGCGGCCACGTCTTTTTCACCGAGACGCCGAAGAAGCAGGTCGTGTTTATCGACACGAAGACGAAGGCGAAACGCATCGCCGCCTCCGACCTCGCCAACCCCAACGGCATCGCGCTCTCGCCCGATCACGCGACGCTCGCGGTGAGCGAAGCCGGCGGCGAATTCGTGTGGACCTTCCGCATCGCCCCCGACGGCACGCTCGACGCGCCGTCGCCCTACATGGCGATGCGCCGCCCGATTGATCCGAAGGGCGAGTTCAAGAGCCACGAGCCGCCGCCCTACAAGAAAGCGTCGAGCGGCGACGGCATGACGACCGACTCGATCGGCCGCTTCTACGTGACGACCGCGCTCGGCGTGCAAGTCTTCGATCCCACGGGCCGCCTGTGCGCGGTGCTCCCGAAGCCGCAACCCGACAAGCCGCTGACGAGCTGCACCCTCTCCGGCGCGAACCGCGGCTACCTCTACATCACGAACGGCGACAAAATCTACCGCCGCAAAGTCCAAGCCACGGGCAACACGACGGCGCGAGGGGTCGCGGCGCCGTAGTGGGGCGGTGGTTGCCTCGCCCACCACGGCCGGGATTGGCGCGTGGCCGCGAGAGCGAAAGCGCGGGGGTCTCGTTGCAGGGTCGCGGCGAGCGCCAGCGAGCCGACGCCACACTCGGCGTGCACGCCCACTCGTAGCTGCGAGCGTGAGCGAGTGGAAATCCGCCGGCCCGCTCGCCCGCGCCCGCAGCGACATGGCACGCAACCTTCGTGTGGTCCACG
>JBEANZ010000364.1:0-5285 GCA_041165185.1 Verrucomicrobiota bacterium
AATGATGTTTCCGGGCGCGGGCATCGGGTGGGCTCGGAGAGGACACGGTTTCGCGCGAAACGCAAAGCCGGACTGCGCGATGCGGCGGCCGACGGAAAAGCCGCCTGGCGGGGCGCCCTCCCCGCTACGGCTGAATGCGTTTGAGCGCCACCAGCGCCCGGTGGAGATGCACGGCGCGCTGCAGCGCCACATCGATCAACGGAGGCGCGGGGCGCGCGGTCGCAGGCGGCGTGGGCGCCGGAGCGTCGGAGCCGAAATCGGAGGGGGCGGGAGGGGCACGGCGTTCCGCGACGAGACTCGCCTCATCGGTGCGCGTTTTCTCGGGACGCTCGACCAGCAGCGTCTCGATGGCGGCACCGTCCCCGAGGGCGTCGTAGGCGCGACGTTCAACATCCGGCGCGATGGCGACCGCGAGGGCCGGTTGGAAGCCCGCGCCGGCCGGGCCGATGATTACGATACCGCTCGGCGCCAAAGGTCCTGCGGAGCCTGCAAGGAGCGCGGGCGACGTGGCAGAGTTGGCGAGGAGGAAAACGGGGACGCGCGCGGTGGCGTGAAACTCCAACCACGCCCCGAGCGCGAGGGCGGCCTCCGCGCTGGCGGTCACGTAACGCAGGTCGAGGACGCACGGCTGCGGGCGCCCGGCTCGCGCCGCCGGAAGATCGGCGGGGAGACGATGAACGCGGTGAAACGTGAGCCCCTGGCCGAGATCGCGCGTGAGCGGCGCGGCGGTGGCGGCCGCGGTAAAGGCGAACGCAACCGCGAGAGCGCGGAGCGCGTGGAAGTCGGTGAATTCTCTCATCGGCGGTTGAGCTGGCGGGCGCCGATGTCGCGGCGGAAATATTTCGCGGAGCACTGAATGGCGTCGCACACGGCGTAGGCGTCGTCGGCGGCGGCGCGGAGCGTGGGCGCGAGCGCGGTGACGCCGAGCACGCGGCCGCCGTTCATCACGAGATCCCCGGCGGAGTTTTTCGCCGTGCCGGCGTGGTAGATGGAGACGGATGACGGGAGGCGGGCGGCGGGCGGCAGCGTGATGACGGCGCCCTTCACGGGCGCGTCCGGGTAGCCCTTGGCGGCGATGACGACGCAGAGGGCGTGCTCCGGTTTTTCGAGAAGTTTCACGCCAGCGAGTTCGCGGCGCGTGGCGGCCCAGAGGAGCGCGAGGAGGTCGTTGGCGATGCGCGGGAGCACGACCTGCGTCTCGGGATCGCCGAAGCGGGCGTTGTATTCGATCACGCTCGGGCCGGCGGGCGTGAGCATGATGCCGATGAAGAGCGTGCCGCAGTAGTCGATGCCCTCGGTGGCGATGGCATTGACGGAGGGACGGACGATTTCGTTTTCGATCCGCGCCAGCAGCGCGGGCGTGACCACCTCGGCGGGCGAGTAGGTGCCCATGCCACCGGTGTTGGGCCCGGTGTCGCCGTCGCCGATGCGCTTGTGATCCTGCGAAGTCGGGAGGATCACGTAGTCGCGGCCGGAGACGACAACGAGGATCGAGGTCTCCTCGCCGAAGAGGCAGTCTTCGATGAGGATTTTCGATTTCGGATTCTCGATTTTCGATTGAGACGGAAGAGCGAGCAGCGTGCGCACCGCGGCCTCGGCCTCGGCGTGCGAGGCGGCGACGATTACGCCTTTGCCGGCGGCGAGGCCGTCAGCTTTGACGACGATGGGCGCGGGGCGGGCGCGCAGGTAAGCAATCGCGGGTGCAGCGTCGGAGAAAAACGCGGCGGGCGCGGTGGGGATTTTGTATTTCAACAAGATCTCCTTCGTGAAAATCTTCGACGCCTCGAGCCGCGCGCCGTCGGCCGTCGGCCCGTAAACAGGGATGCCCGCCGCGATCAGTTGATCGGCGAGGCCGAGCGAGAGCGGCACCTCGGGGCCGACGACGACGAACTCAACTTTCTCCCGCTGCGCGAGCGCGACGAGACCCGGCACGTCGTCGGCGGCGACGGGAAAACACGCGACCTCATCGGCGATCCCGGCGTTGCCCGGCGCGCAGACGACGTGCGGTTTCGAGGGCGAGGCGAGCAACGCGCGGACGAGCGCGTGCTCGCGTCCGCCGGAGCCGACGACGAGGAGGGAACGGGGGAGCGGGGTCATTGGTGGCGCTGAGAGTCTGCGGGACTGCCAGTATCCCGGAGCGCGTCGCGGATGCGCGACCGCCCACACGACAATCTCATCGTCGAGCAATTCATAGTGGATAAGGTAATGGTAGCGACGGGTGACCATACGTCGCCCACCTCCGGGATCCCGTCGGCCGAGGTGTGGAAACTCGCGCAACTGGGAAAGCATGTCGGCGACGTCGCGGCGAACGTGGACACCCGCACCGCGGCGCTCGGCTTCGCAGTGGCCGACCTCGGCTTCCAACTCGGCCGATGCGGCCGGGTGGTAGGCGAGCACCTTCATCCGAGCAACCGGTCGAGCGCGCGCTCAACTTCATCACCCGGGACTAGCTTCACCTTGCCGGACAACACCTCCTCACGCCGCCGCTGCACCTCGGCGAGCCACGCGGCCTCGTGGGGAGACGGAGTTTCGCTCAACGCATCGGCCACAAGCTGCTCCGCGAGGGCGAGTTTCTCGTCGGTGGAAAGCGCGCGAGCAGCATCGGTGACTTCGGCAAGGGTGGCACTCATGGGCGCACGGTAAAAAGCGCGGAGGATTTGGCGAGCGATTTGGCGACGGCGCTTACAGCACCTGCAACTTCTTCCGGTAAAACGCCACGACCTCGTCCGGATCGTCGGTGAAGAGGATGTAGTCGGCCATCCACGCGGGGGCGCGTTTCGAGCGGATCATCTCGTGGACCTGCTTGCGGAGGTCGGACCAGAAGTGGGCGTTGAAAAACACGTAGGGCACACGCGGGCGGATGCCGAGTTTCAGGTTACACAGCTCGATGCCGACTTCCTCGAGGGTGCCGACGCCGCCGACGTTGAAGATGCAGAAATCCGCCGCTTCGAACCATTTTTGCCGGAAGTGCCGCGACGATTCCTGGAACGTGTTGAAAAAATCGACGCCGAGCTCAGGCGGCTGCGCCTCGAGTTCGAGGAAACACGCGCCGGTGAGCGCGCCCTTGCCGCGGGCCTGATCGGTGGCGAGGCGCATGACGCCGCCGCCGCCGCCGGTGAGCACGCCGAGGTTGGAGCCGATGAAGGTGGTGAGTTTCTCGACGAGACTTGAGATGCGATCGGTGTCGGCCTGGTCGAGGCCCATCGCGGAGCCGTAGAAGGCGAGGATGGTCGCCTCCTGAAATTTCCGCGCGCGTTCCTCGCGCACGAAGAAGCCGTGGTCCTTCCGGTAGACGTGCGTGTAGAGGTCCTTGGTGAGTTCGTCATACCAGTAAACCTGCACGCCGATGGCGTCGAACTGGTCGAGGCGCGCGTGGGCGTTGCTCGAGAAAAAATAGCCGTGCGTGCGCGAGGGCTTGCGGAAAATGAGGCGCTTGAGCTTCACGTCGCCGACGCGGGTCATGAGTTCGATGTTTTCCAACAGGTCGGGGAAGTAGTCGGTGATGAGCGTGTCGGCGTCGGCCGGAGCGGCGTCGAGCGCCTGGATGAGCGTGCGGCTGCCGACGGGGCAGGCGTCGCCTTCCAGGAGCTTCTTCAGGTCGTCGTTGGCGCGGACGACGACGGCGCGGTTTTCCATCGCGCCGCTCTGGCCGCGGACGGTGACCTTGGTCTTCGGCTTGGCCTCGGCGGTGTCGCGCGGCGGGTTGGCGTCGAGACATTGGAACACGCCCGCGGCGGTCCCGAGGAGACGGGTGCGCTTCTTCGCGAGCGTCTTGATCTCGGGGTCGGTGACGGCGGGGGCGCGGAAAATCTCCACGGAGACCATCGGGTTGACCACGGGTTGGTCGCCGCTGTTGTAGATCTCGAGCTTGATGTTCGTGCCAAAGGTCTTGATCGGGTCGAGGAGGACGGCGCTGGTGTGGATGCCGAAGTTGCCCTCGCCGGGGTTGAGCAGCACAAAATGCTCCTTCAGATACATCGAGCAGCTGGTGAGGATGCCGGAGCGCGGCGCGATCGCGAGCGGGCTGGCGTCGTGGCGGACCTGGACCTTGTCGAGGAAGCCGCGGCCGGCGCGACCGCTGACGACGCGCTCGAAGGAGAGCCGCTGGAGCTTCGGGTTGAGCGTGTAGCTGACCTGATGCGGCGTGAAAAACACGCGGCCGCGGCTGTCGATGCTGATCGTGTTGGGGAGCTTGAGGTGGTTCTCCTTGAGCGCGGTCCAGATTTCGGCGGTGGAGAGTTTCGCGGCGGCGGGCGCGTGGAAGAGCCGGCCGACGGGCGCGCCGACGCGGAGGAGTTTTTTCCAGTAGGGTGCGTTGGGGAAACTGTCGTCGTAGATGAAGGCGTCGGCACTGAGTTCGACGCGGTTGCCCTCGACGCGCGGCGGCCCGTCGATGAGCAGCTCGATGCCGATGCGCGCGAGCGAACTGCGTTCGGTGAACCGCAGCGTGGCGAGGTGGGTCTTGAGGAATTCCAGCTCCGCCGGGTGCCTCGGCCAGAAGGCCAGCGTGAGCGCCACGGTGCGCTCATCCTGATTTTTTACGGCGAGGATTTGGCCGTCTTGCGAGGTCCAGAAGTGGTCGGGATTCATTTTTTTGAGCGGCGAGAAATGCCCCGGCGCACGCGACGACACAAGCGGGGAGTAATTGGTTGCTTTCAACGGGGCCGCTGGCACTTGTGACCGCTTTTACGGTCCCGACACCGGGCGCCGTTACTCGCCCACCCATCCATCACACCCGCATGAAACTGAAATCCGTCCTCACGATTTCCCTGCTCGCGCTCGGCCTCCCCGCGGCGCGCGCCCAGGAGGTCAAACCCACTCTCCCCGCCGCCCCGGCCGCGCCGATGGCGAAATTCACCGACGCCCAACTCATCGAGGAGTTCGGCTGGTTTATCGGCAAACGCGCCGGCCTCTCCGAGCTCGGCTTCGCCGGCGCGGACCTCGAGTCGTTCATCAAGGGCCTGCGCATCGCCGCCGACGGCAAAGAAGCCCCGATCGACCTCGAAAAATGCGGCCCCGCCCTCGACGAGTTCATGCGCAAGAAGCAGGACGTCTACACGACGAAGATGAAGCAGCAGGCCACCGCCGCCACCACGGCCTACTTCGCCAAGCTCAAGGAAAACAAGAACGTCGTCGAGCTGCCCAGCGGCCTCCGCTACGAAGTCGTCGCGCCCGGCACCGGCGCGTTTCCCACGGCCGCCGACACCGTGAAGGTCAACTACAAGGGCACGCTCGTCGACGGCACCGTCTTCGACGCCTCCGAGAAACACCAGCCGCCGGGACCG
>JBEANZ010000365.1:0-8147 GCA_041165185.1 Verrucomicrobiota bacterium
GGCGGCGAGATCGGGCGCGGTGGACACGGACGTGAGCGTGAAAATGAAGGTGAGGGTGGCAATCACGTTCAGGGTCGGCAGTCATCGCTGGGCAAATCACAGGCGGGACGGCCGTGCCACTTCAAGCGCTTGACGACTCTGCTAGGGTTCGGGTTCGACAGCGCGGAACGTCCGTGCTGCTTCACTCCTCCCGATGAATTCCACCGTGCTCACGACTGTCGCCGCCACCGGCTTCAGCGTGGCGTTTTTCCACGCGGCGATCCCGACGCATTGGCTGCCGTTTGTGCTGACCGCGCGCGCGCGCGGGTGGACGCGCGGCAAGACGCTCGCCGTGACCGCGTTTGCCGGCGCGGGGCACGTGGCGGTGACGACGCTGCTCGGGCTCGGCATCGCGTGGTTTGGTTTTCAGATCGACGAGCGTGTCGGCGCGGCGTTTCCGTGGCTGGCGGGCGGGCTGCTGTGGGCGATGGGCGCGGTTTATTTTTGGCGGCAATGGCGTGGCGAGGGCGTGTGTCACCACCATCCGCCGGGAGGGCAACACGAGCCCGCCGCGCATTGCCACGAGCCGCAGGCGCACGAGCACAGCCACTGGGAAGCAGAGCTGAAGGACACCGCGCTCGTCTCCAAGAAATCCGGCGACTGGGCCGCGATCACGGGGCTGTTCGTGATGCTCACGCTCTCGCCGTGCGAGGGATTCCTGCCTGTCTACCTCTCGGCGGTGCGCTTCGGGTGGACGGGATTTTTTGTGCTGAGCGTGATTCTCGCCGTGGCGGCGCTGGCGGCGATGTTGCTGTTCACGTGGCTCGCGCTGCTCGGGTTTGAAAAATTCGAGCTGAAAAATTTCGAGCGTTACGAGGCGGGCCTGCTCGGCGGACTGTTCGTGGCGCTCGGGGCGCTCGTGGTGCTGCTGGAGCACTGAGCGGCGCGGGGACGGATGGGTGGAGTGAGCGCCGGTTGCGGACCGGCGTTACTTCGTCTTGCGCGCGGGCGGGAGGTTGACCTTGAGCAACGGGGCGTCGTCGGCGGGCGCGGCCGGCTTGACGGCGGGCGATGGCGACGGGGCTGCGGAAATCGGCGGAGTTTCGAGGAGCGAGGCAAAGGCGGGGCCGCCGGCGGGGAGGAGCTTGAAGCCACGCTCGACGAGTTCGACGACCTTGAGGTCGCGGGTTTTCGAATCGGGGCCCCCCATGGTGACGACGATGACGCGCTGGCCCTTGCGGAGCGCCGTGGTGGAGAGGCAGAAGCCGGCGCCCTTGGTGTAGCCGGTCTTCAGGCCATCGACGCCGTCGAGGCGGCCGAGGAGGTGGTCGTGGTTGGTCATCTTGACGACTTCGCTGCGCACGGGCGCGCCGAAATCGCGGGCTTTTACGGCGGTGTATTTGAGGACGTCGGTCTTGAGCAGCAGGTGGCGGCAGAGGAGCGCGAAGTCGCGCGGGGTCGTGAGATCGCCGTCGGCGAGTTGGCGGGTGCTCGGCGGGAGACCGTGCGGCGTGCGAAACGTCGTGTGCGTCATGCCGAGCTGTTGGGCTTTGGCGTTCATCGATTCGACGAAAGCCGCGACGCTGCCGCCGGCGGCGCGGGCGAGGGCAAACGCGGCGTCGTTCGCGGATTGGATCATCATGGCGTAGAGCAGCTCCTCGACGGGAAACACCTCCTTCTCCTTCAACCACACCTGCGTGCCGCCGATCTTGGAATCGGCGGCGGTGACGGTGACGGGCGTCGCGAGGTGGAGGCGGCCGGCACGGATTTCGTCGTGGAGCACGGCGAAGGTCATGAGCTTGGTCATGCTCGCGGGCGGACCGGAGTAGTCGGCGCGATCCTCGAAGAGGACCTTGCCGCTCGTGGCGTCGAGGACGATGGCGCCCTTGTAGGCGGTCGCGGCGTCGGGCGTGGCCGGAGCGGACTTGGCGCGCGTGGCGGCGGCGGCCAACGCGGCACTGATGAGAAAGAAAAAAACGAGGACGGCCCGGCGCGAAAAAATCATGGCGGCGAGGAAGAAAGTTTTCGCACGCGGCGCGAGGAGAAAGCGTGGCGCGACGCGAAGTGGACGCCCTTCAGGGGTGGTCGCCGCGCGCGCGGGTCTGGGCGCGGGATTTCTTGCGCGGCGGCGGCGTCACGCCGAGGCGCGGGTCGCGCGCGCGGGCGAGTGCGACGAGGCGGACGCACACGCGCTCAAACGTCGCGGCGCTCTCGGGCACGTAGAGCCACTTGGGCAAAATGGGGTGGGGGACGAGTGCGGGGAACTCGGCGCGGAGCGCGGCGTGGCGCGTGCGGTCGGTGGCGACGAGCACGCCGCGCCATGGCTCGGTGCGGGCGCAAAAGCAGAGGACGAGTTGGCCGCCGAGATACACGGCCTTGGTGCCGAACATCGGTCGCAGCACGAACGTCGGATCGGTTTCGAGGGGCTCCCAGAGCCAGGCGTGCGGGTGGACGGCGCGGGCGGGGCGCAGAGTCTTTTCCGAGCGCGGCGGCATCGCGATCAGGCGGCGGGCGGCGGGGCGATCGGCAGCGTGACGACGAAGGTCGCGCCTTCGCCGGGCAGGCTTTCGACGGTGATGCGGCCGCCGTGGAGTTGGACGATTTCGTGCGCGATCGAGAGCCCGAGGCCGTGGGAGGATTCGCCGGCGGTGGGCGCGGCGGCGAGGCGCGCGTAGGGCGTGAAGAGGCGCGCGAGTTCGTCGGGGCCGAGGCCGGGGCCCTCGTCGCGCACGGCGAACGTGATCGCCGCGGCTTCGCGGCGGAGCGTGACGTGGACGGATTTGCCGGGGGGCGTGAACTTGACGGCGTTACTGACGAGGTTGGCGGCGACCTGCCGGAGGCGCGGCCCGTCGGCGTGAAGCATCGCCTCGCCGATGGGCGGCGCGGTGAGGGTGAGTGGGATGCGTTTCGCGATGGCGAAGCGGCGGTGCTCGTCGACGGCGGCGTGCACGATGGGCGCGAGGTCGAGGTGCGTGCGGCGCAGTTCGAGGCGACCGACCTCGAGGGCGGTGGCGTTGAGCAGGTCCTGCGCGAGGCCGGCGACGCGTTGCGCCTCGGCGGCGATCCAGTCGAGGCGCTCGGCGGCTTCGGGCGGGACGAGACCGTCGGCGCGCACGTCGGCGACGAGGGCGACGATGTTGTCGAGGGGGGTGCGGATATCGTGGGAGGCGATGCCGAGGAAACGCGTCTTGATGCGGTCAGCTTCCGTGGCGGCGTCGCGGGCGGCGCGCATCTGTTCGAGCACGCGGCGTTCGGCGGCGAGCTTGACGCGGTGCCGGCTGTAGAGGGCGGCGAGCGCGACGGTGGCGAGGACGACGAGGGCGAGTAGCGCGTAGCGTTGGACGTGGATGCGGGCGAGATCGGTCTCGCGCGCGTGACGCTCGGCCTGCTGGACGCGCTGCTCGCGCTCGAGGCGCTCGATGGTGGCCTGTTTCCGGCCGAGCTCGAAGCGCGCCTCGAGTTCGGCGATGCGGGTGCGGGCGAGGTCGCCGTCGACGATTTCGCGTTCGGCGTGAGCGCGGCGTTCGGTGGCGAGGGCGGCGGCAAACTCGCCGCGCGCCTCGTGCGTGGCGGCGAACTCTTGCCAGATGTCGCCGAGCAGTTCGTGGCCGGTGATTTTTTCCGCGCGGGCGAGCGCGTCGCGGAGGCGGGCGAGCGCCTCGTCAGTGCGGCCGAGTTTGCGGAGGATGGCGGCGGTCTGGCGGAGGGAGCGGACCTGGCCGCGCTGGTCGTCGTATTCGGCGCGGAGAGCGAGGGCCTCCTCGTGGAGCGCGAGCGCGCGGGGGTAGTCACGCTCGGCGTCGGCGACGTCGGCGAGGTTGGTGAGCGAGCCGGTGGCGTCCCAGAGGTGGCCGGACTTGCGGCGGAACGCGAGGGTCTCCTCGTGTAGGCGGCGGGCGGTGGCGAAGTCGCCGGCGACGAGCGCGACGTTGGCGAGGTTGTTGATCGCGGCGTAGCGGAGGGCGCCGTCGCCCGTGCGCTCGGCGAAGCGCAGGGCGGCCTCGGTGTGCTCGCGGCGTTTCGCCTCGTTGCGCATCTGGCCGTAGACGGCGCCGAGCATCCGATGCGCGATGGAGCGGAGGTGGTCGTCGTTCGATTCCTCGGCAAACGCGAGGACGCGTTGCTCGTGGTCGAGGGCGGACGAGGTGTCGCCGAGCAGCCAAGCGACGTAGCCGGCGGCCTTGGAAAACTGGGATTGATCGCGGCGGTTGCCGGCGGCCTCGGCGAGCGCGAGACCGACGCGGGCCTCGCTCATCGCGGCGGGGAGCGCGGCGGCGGCGTAGTGGTCCTTGTAGCGCTGCACGCTCGCGAGCAACTGCGCGCGGTAACCGGGGGCGTCGGTGGGCGCAGGCTTCTCGACGTCCGGCACGTGCGTGCTGGACATGCGGGCGGACTTGGCGGCGGGCGATGGTTCGGCCGCGCGCGTCGCGACGGGGAGCAGGCTGAAAATCGCGAGCATCGCGAGGGCCGTGAGTGCGGTGAGGGCCGCGAGGCCGTCGCGGATTGCCGAGAGCGCGCGAGGGGAGTGTGTCGCGGCGGATGAAACGGATCGCGGGCAGGGCCGCGTCGCGACGGGCGGAATGCGGTGGAGCATCGGCGGGGAGAGTGCCGGTGCGGTGGGGGTTGGCAATTCCGGAGGCGCGAGGGAGGTGGCGGCGCGCGGGATTTTTGGGGCATGCCTCGCGGGACGGCGCGGCCTTACTTCTCCTCAACCTCGATCGCCTTCATGAAGGCCAAGAGCTCGGCCCGCAGCTCGTCGAGCGGGCGTGAGCCGGTGATGGACAAGTGCAGATCGATCCACGTGCCGTTGCGGACGAGTTCGGCGCGGATGTGGGTGTTGTTTACGTCCTTCACGGGCAGGCTGACATCGTAGGCGATGAGGTCCCAGCCGTCGTGTTTGGAGAACCTCACCTTCTTGGCTTCGAAGCCCTTGGCCTTCTTGGCGGCGGCAGTTTCGTCTTTCCAAAATTGCTCGAGGCCAGCGTAGTCCGAAGCGGGCTCCATCCATCCCGAGAGCGCGAGGTCGCTGCTGGTTTCGGTGAGCAAAAAATAGCGCGGGCTTTCCGTGGCTCCACCGGTTCCCGGCTTTCCCTGCACGACGAGATCGCGGCGCGGGATCTTCAGGACGAGCTTTCCGTCGGGGTCGTGGAGTTTGTAGAAGGTGTCGGTTCGTTCGATGCGGAGCCCGACGGATGGCGGTCTGGCGGACGGCGCGCTGGCGGCCCCGGGCTCGAAGCGGAGGCTCTCGACGATCGCAAGCATCTCGGCGGATTCGTCGCCCATCGGGTCGTCGAAGCTCATCGAGATGACGGCGATCGTGTTGCGTTGGAGGTCGGCGATGCCGCTGCGCAGGACCTTGTGATTGCCCTTCTGCGCGGGCTGGCCGACGAGTGCGGCGTCGGTGAATTCGGCGAACCATCCGGTGCCGGTTTTCAACCCGAGGGCGACTGGCGAGAATTTCTTTTCGACGGAACTCTTGAGATAAGGTTGCACCGCGCCTTCAAGAATGCGCCGGAAGTCCGGGGTTGCCGGCGTTTTGGGATTCGGCGTGCGTATCACGCTAATTGTCAGTCCGGCATTGGCCGGGGACTTCGGCTGCCCTTTCAACGCGAACCCGACGTCGGTCGCCGGTCGTCCCGTCAGCGCCCAGGTTTTGGGCACGTCGAGAAATATTTTTCCGTGCCCCGGCCAATCGAACTCGGCGGCCGAACAAATGGTGGACGAAATCGCGAGCAGGAGGGCGAGGCGGGGTTTCATGGGGTTAGGGGACCGACAGGGGGGGCGACGGTTTGGCTCTGCGCCACTACCGCGTCTGCTCCGGTGGAAGTTCGAGGAGTTTCAGGTCGGAATTTTTTTCGAGAAAGTAGCGCATCGTCCACTCGTTCGGGAAGAGCGCGACGGGTTGGCCGAACTTGTCGGTGCCGAAGCTCACGCCGCTCGCCACGATGTAGCGCGTGTGGTCCAGCGTGCCGTCGCGCGTGAGGTGATCTGCCGGCGTTGCGACCCAGCGCAGCAGCGTCCATGGCGCGGGCGTGAGGCGCGACTCGGCGGAATACTCGCTCTGCAACCGCCATTGCACGACCTCGAATTGCAGCGGGCCGACGGCCGCGAGCAGCGTCGAGCCGGGCGGGGCGTTGCGCGGGTTGAACGATTGCACGACGCCTTCCTGTAGGAGCTGCTCGAGGCCGGCGCGGTATTTTTTCGCGTCGGCGGGCGTCGGGTTGGAGATGTAGGTGAACACTTCCGAGGGGAAACGCGGGATCTCGTCGTAAACGACCGTGCGGTCCTCGCTGAGCGTGTCGCCGATGCCGAACGCGTCGTGGCCGACGAGGCCGACGACGTCGCCGGGGTAGGCTTCGTCGACGGTCTCGCGTTCGCGGCCGAAGAGTTTCTGCGACGAGGAGAGGCGCACGGTCTTGCCCGTGCGCGAATGGACGACGTTCATGTCGCGCGTGAATTTGCCGGAGCAGACGCGGATGAACGCGATGCGGTCGCGGTGCTTCGGGTCCATGTTGGCCTGAATTTTGAAGACGAAGCCGGAGAACTTGGCGTCGTCGACGGGGATGACGCGGCCGGCGTCGGGGCGCGGCGAGGGCGCCGCGGCTCCATCGGCAAGTGCGACAGCGCGGCGCGGCGCGGGCGGCACGGAGTCGTGGAGAAAACCGTCGAGCAGGAGCTGGATGCCGAAGTTGTTGACGGCGCTGCCGAAGAAAACGGGCGTCTGTCTCCCCGCGCGCACGGCCGCGAGATCGAAGGGGTGGCCGGCGCCGTCGAGCATCGCGAGCTGCTCCTTCACCTCGTTGAACGTGTAGTCGTCGAGCTTCGCGCGCACGACGGGATCGTCGAGGGAGGTGACGTTGACGGGGGCCTGATAGGCGCCGCCGGGGACGCGTTCGAAGAGGTGGACGTGGCTGTTGCGGCGATCGAACACGCCGCGGAAGCCGGGGCCGTTGCCGAGGGGCCAGATGACGGGCGAGGACTGGAGGCCGAGAACATTTTCGAGCTCATCAAGGAGCGCGATGGGATTGTGCGTGGGTCGATCGCACTTGTTCATGAACGTGAAGATCGGCACGCCGCGGCGGCGGCAGACCTCGAAGAGTTTGCGCGTCTGCGTCTCCACGCCCTTCGCGGCATCGATGACCATAAGGGCGGCGTCGACGGCGGTGAGGACGCGGTAGGTGTCCTCGGAAAAATCCTTGTGGCCGGGGGTGTCGAGGAGGTTGACGGCGAAACCGGCGTAGTCGAATTGGAGGACGGTGGAGCTGATCGAGATGCCGCGCTGCTTCTCGAGCTCCATCCAATCGGAGGTGGTGGCGCGCTGGTTCTTGCGATCCTTCACGGCGCCGGCGAGGTGGATGGCGTTGCCGTAGAGGAGGAATTTTTCCGTGAGCGTCGTCTTGCCCGCATCGGGGTGCGAGATGATCGCGAAGGTGCGACGGCGGGCGGTTTCGGCGGCGTGGGACATGGCGGGCGGCGAGGGAAAGGGCGGCGCGGCGAAGGGGGAAGACAAATTCGCCAACGCGCGTCGCGGTCGCGCGCGCGGAGCGGCCCGCGAATCGGCGCGAAAGTTTTGCGTCGCGGCGCGGCGCCAACCCGCAACGGTAGCGTGGTGAATCCATCGACACCCGTCCCGAGCGCCCCCGCCGCGCCTGCCGCATCCTCGACGTCCGCCGCACCCGCTGCTCGCCAAGCGCCCGCCGGTCCGCCGGCGATCAAGCTGAAGCCCAACGTGAAGCCGCGCGCGCTCTTCGGGCACCCATGGGTGTTTGCCAACGAGGTGGAGGCGCTGCTGCCCGCGACGCACGACGGCGAGACGGTCGAGGGTCGCGACCGCACGGGGCGCTTCATCGGCACCGGGATCTACAACTCGAAATCCCAGATCGTGTGGCGGCGCATCAGCGCGGACCGCGTGACGCTGGACGCGGCGTGGATCCGCGCGGCGGTGGAGCGGGCCGTCGCGCGACGCGCGGCGGGCGGGGACTGCGGGCGGCTGATTTGGAGCGAGTCGGACGAACTGCCCGGCGTCGTCGTGGATCGGTTTGGGGACACGCTGGTCGTGCAAATCCAGACGCTCGCGATGGAGAAGCGCGCGGACCTCATCGCCGACGCGCTCAACGAAGTCGTGCGTCCGGCCGAGATCGTGTTTCGCAACGACGCCAACATCCGCC
>JBEANZ010000366.1:0-8880 GCA_041165185.1 Verrucomicrobiota bacterium
CAACGCATCAAACTCCAAACCGACGCGATCCTCGACGGCCTGATTCTGAAGCTCGATCCAAAGTAAACTCGTTCCGCTATGCCTATCCCCGACTACCAGACCTTAATGCTACCCGTCTTGCGCGCCCACGGCAGTGGCGCGATTCAACCCCGCAACGACGTGGTCGATTTGCTGGCTCGGGAATTTCGGCTGACCGACGAGGAACTTCGCGAACTGTTGCCGAGCGGCCGACAGACGAAATTCCGCAACCGGGTTGGCTGGGCTCGCACCTATCTCTCGAAGGCCGGCCTGCTCGTCCTCGAAAAACGCGGTCTCTATCGAATCACCGTCGAGGGCAAGAAGGTGCTTTCCGAAATGCCCGAACGAATCGACGGTCACTTTCTCAATCGGTTTCCCAGCTTTGTGGCATTCAAGGAAACCAAGCACACCGACGACCATACGCCGGTGGAGACGAGCGCCGCATCTGAAACCAGTCAAAGCCCCGAGGAGCAAATCGAGTCTGCCCACGCCCAGCTCAAGCGCGCCCTTGCGGCCGATCTCCTCTCGCGCATCGGTCTCGCTCCGCCGGTTTTTTTCGAGCGGCTCGTGGTCGAGCTCATGCTCAAGATGGGCTACGGCGGTTCGCGCCAGGACGCCGGCCGCGCCATCGGGCGCAGCGGCGACGGCGGTATCGACGGCATCATCAACGAAGATCGCCTCGGCCTCGACAGCATCTACCTTCAGGCGAAGCGCTGGGACAATCCCGTCGGTCGCCCGGAGATCCAGAAATTCGCCGGTGCACTCGCCGAGCATCGTGCGAAAAAAGGCGTCTTCATCACCACCTCGACGTTCACCAAGGAAGCCCTCGCGTCCGCCACGAAGCACGACGCGCGCATCGTGCTCATCGACGGCGAGAAACTCGCCACGCTGATGATCGACCACGGCCTCGGCGTGACGCTGGAAGCCAGCTACGAGGTGAAGCGGATCGACTCCGATTATTTTTCGGAGGAGTAGGCCACGCTAAAGTCTGGATTGAATTCCTCCATCGAACCAGTCCCTACCGAAAACCAACACGCATGGCGCCGCACTCGTAACAGCCGCGCGCCTGACCCGTCGGCACCGGCTTTGACGCCACGTCCACGCAACGCTTTTCTCCCCACAGTGTCGCCCCTCGCCGAGAAAGAATACGTCCTCTTTTGTGACGAATCCGACCGGCGCGGACCCTTCTATTCCAATTTCTACGGCGGAGCACGCGTGCCCGCCTCGCACTTGCGCACCGTCGAGGTGGCCCTCCTCGACTGTCGGCAGCGGCTCGGCCTCAACAGCGAGATCAAGTGGGAAAAAGTCGGTCCCGGCGTGGTCGAGCGTTACGAGCAGTTCATCGCGGCCTTCTTCGACCAGATTGCGGCCCGGCGGGTGTTCCTGCGCGTCATGTTCACCCATAACCTGCATGCGCCCATCGGCCTCACTCGGGAACAACTCGGCGACAGTTACTACCGGCTCTACTACCAATTCCTCAAACACGGTTTCGGGCTCGCCTACCTGCCGCCCCACACGCAGCCCCCGCGGTTGCGCATCTACCTCGACGAAATCGGCGACACCCGCGAGCAGGTGGCCAAGTTCAAGGACTTCGTGCTCGGCCTACCCGACACCAAGACCATCCGTGCGGCCGGGGGTCTCATTCTTGAAGACTCCGCGATCACCGAAGTGCGCTCCCACGACCACATCATCATGCAGGCGCTGGATGTCGTGCTGGGTTCGACCACCTTTCGGTTGAACAACAAGCACCTCGCCAAACTCCCCGGTGAAGACGTGCGCGGCAAACGCACCGTCGCTAAGGAGCGGCTCTACAACTTCATCCGCGGCGAAATCAAACGCGTGACCGGCAAGCAGAGTTTCAACATCGGCATCACCACGGGCCTCTCGGATTTTCCTAGTGGCCGGTGGAGCGATCCCTACCTGCACTGGTGCTTCATGCCCCGAGACCATGCTCTTGATCGAAGCATGCTGAAGCCCTGAAAAAACATCGCCCCGTTTGGACCTACATCAGACTCCGACGACAGGCGTCGGCATTCGGTCAAACAGGGCGATGTGCGTGTAAAGATCGTCCGTCAGAAGCCAAAATCAAGAATTTACTCTCTGGCTCGGCCCATCCTACGCGCCCTCGCCCGCTTTGACGCCGCTCCCAAAAAAACTTTCTTCTACCCGCCATGCACTACCGCCAGCTCCTGTCGGCCATTGCCGAAGCACACACCTCGGCCGTCGGACGCGCGGCGGCGGCGGTCAGAAATCCTCCAGCCGAAACCTCGGCTTGATTCCCGTGAGATGCTCGAGTTTTCCGTCCGTGTGGACGCGGTAGATTCCGTGGGGCGCATCCGAAGCGATCAAGGCGGAAAGTTTCGGCAGCACCTCCAGCACCAGCGGCACGCGTTGCTCCCGCTGCACGTGCGAGAGCGCATAGAGGATGAAGGTGTGCGTCGGCGCGGCGGAGAAGAGCGAGCGCTCCGGCTCCTTGCGCGCGATGTTCCGGTCGCAGGTCAGGATGACCCAGCGCCGCTCCGCGACGCGGCGAATCCAAAAGGGATCCTGTGTGCCCTGCGCGAAGTGATCGTCGTGGAGCTCGATCCGGTAGCCTTCGGTCCGCAATGCCGCGGCCAACAACCGACCGCCCGTGTCGCGGTCGATGAAAAAGACCGGAGCCTCAGGCGGCCTTGCGGGCGGACCAGCGGATGGCTTCCTGGATTTCCTCGGGCTTGGCTCCATAGTCCGCCGTGAGTTCCTCGATGGGTTCTCCGGCGAGAAAACGTTCGGCGATGATGTCCGTCTTAACCCCCAGCCGCTCGATGCACGGTTTGCCGAACCCGATCGTCGGATCGATCATGATGTGGCGCGGTTCGTAGAGCTGGCCCGTGGCCGTGTAGAGAAACGGGTGGAGCCGCGACGCGAAGCCGTCCTTCCCGTAGTCGATGCGGTGGAGGTATTGGGCAAGGACGGTTTCGCTGACGGTCTGTCCGCGCTCGGAGAGCGAAATCAACCGGTCTTCGACCTTCAGCAGCAGGTGCTCGGTATCGTGGTAGAATTTTTCCGACGCGAGGAGGTCGAGGTTGCCGACGCTCTCCGTCAGATATTTCAGCGCATCGCGGACCCGATGCATCGGAATGTGGTAGCGCTTGCGGATGCCCTGAACGACGTGGGCCTGAATCAGGTTTTGAAACGAAAGCGCGTCCGTCGCCGCCGGAATCAGCAAATTGGGCGAGCGTCGTGGACCGTCCTTCGTCGGGTAAGAGCGGCCTTTGAACCAGGAGCGCAGCGTGGCCGGATGCGCGCCGATGCAACGGGCGGCATCCGTCAAACTGTAGGCGGGCATCATGCGCGGCTCCATGATTCGCAACGTGCAGGGCGGGGTCGCCTCACGCAAGGACGGAGGTGAAGCAACCGACGCGCTGACCGGCTATCTCAGGCCCATCTCAACTGCCGCGCGCCCGCGCCCCGCTTCAGTTGTTCAAAATCAGGCTCGTGGCGCCGGCTTCGGTGAGGATGATTTTGCCGGGGCTTTTTAGCGTCGCGGAAATGTCCAGCAGGCGGAAGAGCGCTTGCGCCACCGCCGGCTCGCGTTGGATTTCCGCGAGCGCGCGGCCCACCAGATCCGGACGCACGGCTTGCGCGCGGCCGAGGCGTTGCGCGGCTTGCTTGTCCGCTTCCGAGTGGATGATCGCGACGGCGTTGTCGCCGGCTTGCTTCATCGCGGCGGTCACTTGGCGGAGGCGGTTGACGACCTTGCGCTGGATTTCCGCAATCATGCCTTTGTCGCGGAAGGCGACTTTGCGGATGTAGGTCGAGCCGAGCGTGAAGCCCCATTGCGTCGAGGTCGGCGAGACTTCCTCGCGGACCTTGCGCGAGAGGGCGTCGCGATCCTCGAGGAGGACGTCGAGCTTGAGGTTGGAGAGTTGTTTCACGACGGCGGTGGCGACGTTGGCCTTGAGCGAGCCCATCGGGTCGGAGTTTTGGAAGAGGTAGGCGCGGGGGTCGTTGACGAACATCTCGAACCACACGCCGACGCCCATCGGCGCGCCTTCCTCGGAGTTGACGAGTTGGTTGCGGAGGTAGCTCTGGTGGATCTGCGTGCGGACGGTGTAGGCCTTGCCGAAAAGCGGAAACAGGAGCGCGCGCGGGCCGAAGTGGAGGAGCGGGAAAAACAGGCCGGGCTCGTCGACCTGGCCGACGACTTTGCCGAAGAACGTGTAGACGAGGACGGTGCGTTCGGGGAGCACGCGCCAGAGCTGGAACACGCGGCCGAGCGCCGTCAGCACGGCGGTGCCGATGAAAGTCAGGAGGACGCCGGTGAGGAGGGAGATGAAGAAGTTCATGGAAAAAATCAGGAGTAGGAAACCGCGGATGGACACGGATAGACACGGATCAAAACCAGCACGCGGTGACCGGGGCTCGTGCCGAATCCGCGTCTATCCGTGTTCATCTGTGGTTAAGGGTTTCAGGGGTTGAGGTGGCGTGGAGGTTCGCGGTTCAGAGTTTCACGATCGTCTGGGCGGCTTTTTCGCGGAGGGGGAGCGCGGCGTTGCGGAGGTAGCTGTCGAGGGCGGCCTGGCCGCCTTGGGCGTGCATGGCGACGAGCGTCTTGCCGAGTTCGAGGAGCGGGGCGGCCTCGGCGGCGGCGCGGTTCTCGGCGATTTGCACGGCCTGCTCGGCCATTTTCAGGCGCTGCTCGGCGTCGGCGCGCGACTGGCTGATGGCGGCGGCGACCTGATTCTGCGTGGTGTTGATGGAAGCGAGCGCCTCGTCGACGTCGTTGGGCGGGTCGATGTTGGTGATGAGGGCGGCGTCGAGCTGCACGCCGTAGCGGGCGGCGGTTTTCTGGCAGGCTTCCTCCATGTAGCGGTTGATGAGGGAGAGGTTGCGGCGGAGGTCGTTGATCGAGACGCCCTCGACGGCGCCCTCGGCGCGTTCGCCGTGGAAGGTCGCCACGCGGTCGCGGAGCGTGGAAATGAAAAAACCCATCACGTGCGCCGCCGGGTGCGAAACGCCGAAGAGGTAGGCGTAGAGGTTGCGCTCGCAGGGTTTCCAGCGGATCTGGCCGGTGATGTGGACGGTGAGGTTGTCCTTCGTGACGGCCTCGATGTGCGTCTGGGCGATTTCCGGGTCCCAGGTGATGTCGATGGCCTGGATGGTCATGTCGATCTTGTAGAGGCGCTGCCACGGCCACTTGAAATACGGGCCGCCCGGGAGGATGACGTGGATGTTGGGGTAGGTGTAGCGCTTCTTTTCCTCGTCGGTGAGGAGCGGGCCGAGCTGGGGATCCTCGGTGGTGTTGCCGGGCATGCGGCGCACGCGGCCGAAGGTGGTGAGCACACCGCGCTCGGTCGGACCGATGGTGTAAACGCCGAAGAGCAACGTGAGCAGCGCGGCGAGGCCGACGCCGAGGAAGAGGGCGAAGGCGTGGGTGGCGAGGGAGTTCATGGGGGGAAGGATGAGAGGGGACGATGAATGGAAATGCGCGGGCGGCGCGGAGCGCGGTGCCGGAGAGTCGCGCCGCGCGCGGCCGGCGTCGAGCGCGATGATGTCGGCGGAGCGCGCGGTGTGGCCGAGCGCGCGGTGGGGGCGCCCAGCGTAAGCGGCGCGGCGCGGGGGAAAAACGCGTTTGTCTTCGTGCCCTTCGCGCGCACCGTCGGCGCCATGCCCACCGTCACGCAGGTCAAGGCCGCCGCCCGGAAACTGCCCCCGAAGGATCGCGCCGATTTGTTTCAAACGCTGGCGCAGGATCGGGTGGTGCAAAAGGAACAGCTCGCCCGGCTGCGGGCGTTGATCGACGAGGGCGACCGCGATTTGGCGGAGGGGCGCTACATCGAGATTCGCGGTGCGACCGAGCTGCGCGCCTTCTTCGACGACATCAAGCGGCGCGGTCGCGAGCGGCTGAAGCGCAGCGCCTGACCATGCCGCGGCTGCGTTTCTCCGCGCGCAGTCGCGCCGATCTCGACGAGATTTGGGATCGCATCGCGGCCGACAGTCCCCGCAACGCCGAGGCGGTCCACGATCGCCTCCTCGGGAAATTCGAACAGTTGCTCGGCCACCCGCTCTCGGGCCACCGCCGGAGTGACGCCAAGCGCGGACTGCGGGCGGTCAGTTCCGACGGCTACCAAGTTTTCTACCGCTATCGCGCGGGCACGATCGGAATCTCGCGCATCGTCCACCATTCGCGCGATCTCTCGGTCCTCGATTTTCCGGAACCATCATGAACCTCCACCCCACCCTCCGCGTTACCCTCGCGCTCCTCGCTTTCCCCATCGCCGTCGCCTCCGCGTCGGCTGCGAGTGACGCCACCGTCCGCGACGCCGTCGCGAAAAAAATCGCCGCCGACTACGCGCAGCTCGACGCGTTCTACAAGGACCTCCACGCGCACCCCGAGCTCTCGCTCATGGAGGAGCGCTCCGCCGGCAAGGTCGCCGGCGAGCTGCGCGCGGCGGGCTTCGAGGTCACGGAAAAGTTCGGCGGGCACGGCGTCGTCGGCGTGTTGAAAAACGGCCCCGGCCCCGTCGTCTATCTCCGCGCCGATCTCGATGGGTTGCCCGTGCTCGAGGAGTCGGGCGTGCCTTACGCGAGCACGGCGCGCGTGAAAAATCTCGCTGGCCAGGAAGTCCCCACGATGCAGGCGTGCGGGCACGACATCCACATGACGTGCCTCGTCGGCGTCGCGCGCACGATGGCCGCGCTGCGCGAACGCTGGGCCGGCACGCTCGTCCTCGTCGGCCAGCCCGCCGAGGAAATCGGCACGGGCGCGCGCGCGATGTTGAGCGCGGGGCTCTACCGGAAATTTCCCAAGCCCGACTTCGCGCTCTCGCTCCACGACAGCGCGACGCTCCCCGCCGGCTCCGTCGGCGTGCTCGAAGGCTACGTGATGGCCAACGTCGACTCCGTCGACATCACCGTGCGCGGCGTCGGCGGCCACGGCGCCTACCCGCACGCCACGAAGGATCCCATCGTGCTCGCGGCGCGCATCGTCGGCGCGTTGCAGACGATTGTTTCGCGCGAGACGCGGCCCGTCGATCCCGCGGTCGTCACCGTCGGCTCGATCCACGGCGGCACGAAACACAACATCATCCCCGACGAGGTGAAGCTCCAGCTCACGCTCCGCTCCTACTCGCCGGCCGTGCGCGCGCACACCATCGAGGCCGTGCGCCGCATCTGCCGCGGCGAAGCGATCGCGGCCGGGATCCCGGAGGACCGGATGCCGGTCATCACGATCGCCGAGGAGCAATACACGCCGGCGACCTACAACGACCCCGCGCTCGCGCGCCGCGTGCGGGGCGCGTTTGTCGAGTGGCTCGGGGCCGCCGCCGTGCTGCCCATCGATCCGGAAATGGGCGGCGAGGATTTTTCCCAGTTCGGCCTCACGACGGAAAAGGTGCCGATCTGCCAGTTCCGCGTCGGCGCGGTCGCGCCCGAAAAAATCGCCGAGAGCCAGCGCACCGGCGTGCCGTTGCCGTCGCTGCACTCGAGCAAGTTCGCGCCCGTGCCCGAGCCCACGATCAAGACCGGCGTCACGGCGCTCACGGCGGCGGCGCTGGAACTGCTCGCGCGCAAATAGCGCGCACCGCCTCGCCCGCCGGCACGCGGTGCGTGCGCCGCGAGGACGGCGCGGGAGTTTTTCACGAATTACTTATCGGCCGGGGCGGGATTTCGCGCGCCTTTTGCCGGGGGATGTGTTGCCTGAGCCCGGCCGTTTTTTCCCCGGCCTTTTTATAATGCAACCCTCATCCCACCGCCCGCCCCCCCCGCCCGCGCGCCCCCGGCGCGGTTTCACCCTCGTCGAAATCATGATCGTGGTCGTCATCATCGGCATGTTGGCCGCGATCGCGATTCCCGGTTTTCAAAAAGTCCGCACCGCCTCGCAGGACAAGGCCGTCGTCAACAACGCCCGCCAACTCGCCTCCGCCGCCGACCAATACATGATGGAAAACGGCGTCTCCACCGCGACCTTTGCCAGCCTCGTCGGCCCGACGAATTACGTGAAAGTCTTCGCCCTCGCCGCCGCCGAAACCTACCCCGGCGCGTTCACCCAGGGCGTCCCGATCACGGTGCTCGGTATCGGCGGCTTGCGCACGATCACCTACGGGCCGTAGCGCGGCGCTCGCCGCGCGCGAGTGGGCACGGGCGGCGGGAAAGTTTTTCCGCTCCCGTGCGCCGTGCTTTCCTTCGCACCGCGCGCGCATCTCCGGGTTTGCAAATCGCCGGCGCCCCCGCCGAAATTTTTTCCATGCGCAATTTCTTCGGCCTGCTCCTGCTTGGCATCGTCCTCGCCACGATTGCCGTCGTCGTCCGCTCCGGGATTTTCGCCCGCAAGGACCCGGGCCGCCCGATCAACAGCGCGATGCGCGAGGCGCTCGACGCCACGCACCCGCAGTTCAGCGCCGACGACGCCGCGCTTCTCCGCCAAACCTACCCGACCGCCCACTCGGCCAAGTCCGGCCTCCAGTGGGTCGTGCGCGCGCCCGGCACGGGCGAGGCCACGCCGCAAATCGGCGCCAAGGTGGTGTGCCACTACGACGGCCGCCTGCTCGACGGCTCGCGCTTCGACAGCTCCTATTCCAGCGGCGTGCCCTTCCAGTTCGCCGTCGGCATGGGCAACGTGATCAAGGGCTGGGACGAGGCGTTTCTCACGATGAGAAAAGGCGAGAAACGCACGCTCATCATCCCGCACTGGCTCGCCTACGGCGCCCGCGGGCAGCCGCCGAAAATCCCCGCCCACGCCACGCTCATCTTCGAGGTGGAGCTGCTGGATTTTCGATGAGCGGCGGTGAAAAAATCGGGCGCGCGCGCTTCCACCGCGGACGCGAGTAGCGGCGGGCGTCCCTGCCCGCCGAGGTTTTGGCGCAGGCCCTGAACCGGCGG
>JBEANZ010000367.1:0-8304 GCA_041165185.1 Verrucomicrobiota bacterium
TCGCTGGCGAGCGCGGAGATCACCGTCAGGGGCAGCAGGCCGGCGAGGAGTTTTTGCACGGCGCAAAGTCGATGCCGCGCGGTGCCCGACCGTCAAGGGGAACGCCGTCGGGCCGGCGTGATCGGGGAAACGCTTGCTCTGGTATACCAGATGCGGGCACCGTCGCCGCCCGCGAGAAACCGTTGGCGTTGTCCGCCCGGCCGCGCTCACCTCCCCATTTTCTCGTCATGCCGTCGCCGCGCCCCGCTCATCCTTCGCCGCATCTCATCGTCGCGCTCGCGACGCCCTTCACCGCCGAGCATCGCGTGGACCGCCCGAGTCTCGCGCGGCTCGTGCGCTACCTTGAGGCGGGCGGCGTGCATGAATTCTTCGCCGCCGGCTCGACCGGCGAGGCGCCGTTCCTCGACGACGACGACCGGCTCGCGGTGATCGAGACGGTGCGCGCGGCTGCGCCGGGCGCGCGGATTTTTGCGGGCGTCAGCTCAACCGGCCACCGCGCGGCGATTCGGCTGGCGCGCGCGGCGCGCGGTGCGGGCGCGGATGTGGCGGTGTTGCTGTGTCCGTATTTTCTCGGGCTCACGCAGGAGATGCTTGCGGGGTATTGCGAGGCCGTCGCCGATGCGTGCGAGCTGCCGCTGGCCGTCTACCATCACGTGCGGATGCCGACGCGCTTCGAGATTCCCACGGTCGCGCGCCTCGCCGCGCATCCGAACATCATCGCGCTCAAGGACACGAGCGGCGGCGACGTGAATCGCTGCGCGGAGGTCCTCGCGGCAACGGCGGGGCGACCTTTTGAGTTTTACCAAGGTAGCGAACGCCTCGTGCTCGCGACCTTGCAGGCCGGCGGACACGGCTGCGTGGCCGCGCAGGCGAACATCGCGCCGCAGCTCTATCGCGCGCTCTTCGACGCGTGGAGCGTCGGCGACGCGACCGGCGCGCACGCCGCGCAGGAGCGGCTCACGAAACTCTGGGAACTGTTTCTGCGCCCGGAGGTGAAGCCGAGTTTCTACCACTTTCTCCACACGATGAAGCTGCCGCTCCAGCGCCGCGGCGTGATCGCGACCACGGCGAACGCCGTGCCCACTGCGCCATTCGATCCGGCGTTTGAACAAATGATCATGGACCACCTCGCGGCCGAGCTTCCGGCCGAGCGGGCGCTTGTCCCCGCGTGAAAACCGCCCGCATCGCCGCCGAGTTAATCGCGCTCACCGTCGTGTGCGTGTGGCGCGCGACGGCTGCCGAAGTCGAAACGCTGCCACCGCTCGCGCGCGCGGTCGGCGGGCCGGCGGCGGCGATCGTGCGCGGGGAAATCTGGGTGGCGGGCGGCACCTATTGGGACAAGGGCGTGAAACACATCGACACCGCCGTGCGCCGGCGCGCGACCGCCGGCACCGAGTGGCGGATGGCTGGCGCGGTGCCGGGCGGATTCGCGCACGGCGGCTGGGCGGCGACTGACGACGCGTTGTGGCTCGCCGGCGGCGTCACGCAGACCGGCCCGTCGCGCACGATTTGGCGGATCGATTTCGCGACGGGGAGCGTCGCAAAATTCGCGGAGCTGCCGGAAGCGCGGGCGCATGGCGGCGCGGCGATTTTCGACGGCGCGTTGTGGGTCGTCGGCGGCACATCGGTGGACGGTGACTTCGCGCAGACGAGCGGGGCGGTGTGGCGCGTGGACTTGCGCAGCGGCGCAGTGACGGCGGCGCCCGCGGGACCCGCACTCGTGACGCCCCTCGTGCTCGCGCTCGGCGACGGGCTGCACGTTTTCCCCGGCGGCGTGTGGAACGCAGCCACGCAGCGACTCGACGCGCCGCCCGTGCGCCACGTTTTCCCGAGAAAAACGAGTCGCTGGGAAACGCATCCGCTCGCCGGACCGTTGCCGCGCGGATTGACCGGAGTCGCGCTCGACGAACGCCGCGCGTGGCTGTGCGGCGGCGCGGAATTTCTCGGCGGCGAAACCGCGATCACGGGCGGCACGTGGGTTTTCGACGCGGCCACCGGCGTGATCGCGGCGGGCGCGCCGTTGCCCGCGCCGCGCTACGCGGCGGCGATTCTCCGCGACGGCGCGGCGCTCCTCGTGCTCGGCGGCGAGGATCGGCCGCGTGAGCGCGCGGCGACGGTATGGCGAATCCAACCCGAGGGCGGACGATGAACGGCGCGCGCTGGCACGAGCAGACGCGCTGGCGCGTAGTGGCGTTTCTCGCGGTGGCGGCGGCGCTCAACTACGCGGATCGATCCGCGATGTCGTCCGTGCTCGCGCCGGTGAAAAAAGAGTTCGCGATCGGCGATGCGGAGGCGGGCTGGTTCGGCACGCTGTTCCTCTGGGGCTATGCCCTCGGCTCGCCGTTCGCGGGCACGCTCGCGGACCGCTGGTCGCGGCGCGCGCAGGTGATCTGGAGCCTCGCGTGGTGGAGTGCGGTGACGGCGCTGACGGGCGTGGCCGGCGGCTTTGTGGCGCTGGTGGTGTTGCGCGGCGCACTCGGACTGGCGGAGAGCCTCTACCTGCCGGCGGCGACGGCGCTGCTCGCCGAGCATCACGGCCCGGAGACGCGCGCGCGTGCGATGAGCGTGCATTCGGTGGGGCTCAATTTCGGGGTCGTCCTCGGTGGCGCGGGGGCTGGTTATCTCGCGGATCATTTTGGCTGGCGCGCGGGCTTCTGGGTGCTGGGCCTCGGCGGCGTGGCGCTCGCGATCGCGGGTCCGCGCTTCCTCGCTCCGGGTCCGAAGAAGTGTCTCCCAATGGGTGACACTCGTGCCGCGCCGCGCGCGACGGTGGCGGAGGCGTGGCGGTATTTGCTGGGCGTGCCGTCGTTTCACGTGCTGCTCCTGAAGGCGATGCTGGCGGGCGTGGGCGTGTGGATTTTCCTGAACTGGCTGCCGCTGTATTTTCGCGAGGCGTTCGACATGACGCTCGGGCAGGCGGGGTTTGCGGGGACGTTCATGCTGCAAATTTCCACGGTGCTCGGCCTCGCCGCCGGCGGGTGGATTTCCGATCGCGCGGCGGCGCGTGGCACGCGGCACCGGATGCTCGTGCAGGGGCTGAGCTACCTCGCGGCGGCGCCGTTTCTCCTGCTGTTTCTCACGCGGCCGGGGTTCGCGGCCGTGGCCGTCGCGGTGTCGGCGTTTTCGTTTTTCCGGGGTATCGGGCAGGCTAACGAAAACCCGACGCTGTGCGAGGTGATGCCGGCGCGGTTTCGCTCCACGGCCATCGGCGTGATGAACACGGGCGCGACCGCCGCGGGCGGCGTCGGCGTGCTGCTCGCGGGCGTGTTGAAGCGCAGCTTCGGGCTCGACGCGATCTTCGCGGGCATCTCGCTGCTCTTCGTGATCGCGGGCGGGGCGCTGCTCATCGCGTATCGCGCGTGGGTCGCGCGCGACATTGAGCGGGCGAGCGCGGCGGTGAACGAACGGTGACGCTTCCCATGCTCGGGCTGACGGGTGGCCGGACATGCGCAGCCAACAGAGTGATTCCCGCAGATTCAGGAAACCACAGATTGAAATCGGCGGTGCCCTGAATCTGTGGGAAAGTCGTCTAGAAAACCCGCGACTTAACGCGACGCCGGTCTAACAATCCCAAAGACTCGAGGAAGTCGTGCGGTGTCGGGATCATCGTTCGCGTGGTGATCGGCGTGAGGGACGTCTTGCGGCGCACCGCAACCTCGACTCCGCGCCGCGTCGTGACCACATCTGCGGCGCCCCCCCATGAACTCCGCTCACCATCCGTCTCTGCCCGCGCGTCGTGTCACTCGCCGGCATCTCCTCCGTTCGCTCGCCGTCGGCGCCTCGGCCGCTGCGCTGATCCCGCGCGCGTTTGCCGCGCTGCCGAAGGCGAAGATCACCAAGGTCAACATTCTCCGCCCCGCGGACCTCAATCTCCATTTCAACCAGAGCAACATGATCGTCACCATCGAGACCGACCAGCCCGGCCTCATCGGCGTCGGCGAGGGCGGCGCGCGCGACACGCTCGAGCAGTGCGCGCAGCGGCTCATCGGGAAGAACCCCTTCGACATCGAGCGCTGCTGGCAGGACATGTATCGCGCGTGGTTCTATCCGCCGGGCCGCGAGAAAATCCACGCGCTCGGCGCACTCGACCTCGCGCTCTGGGACCTCAAGGGCAAGGCGCTCGACGTGCCCGTTTACGATCTCATCGGCGGGATGAACCGCACGTTCGTCGAGACCTACTTCACCGGTGCGGGCGCCACCGGGCTATCGCTGCGCGAGCGCGCGCGGTCGGTGATCGAGGCGGGGCACCGGGCGTTCCGCATGGACGCCGCGAGCGTCGGCAACACGCCCTCGACCGGCACGGACGCCGGCGCGCTCCCCGGCCCGATTTACAACGTGCGTGAGCGCGTCCTGCAAATCGCGAAGGACTGCGCGGAGGTGCGCGCCGGGGTCGGCGCCGGCGGCGACTGGCTGATCGATTTTCATCAGCGGTTCGATTTCGCCGACGCGCTGCGCGGCTGCAAACTGATCGAGGAGTTCGCGCCGTTCCTCGTCGAGGATCCCGTGCGCGACGAGCAGTTCCGGGACGACATCCCGAAGCTGCGCAAGCTGACCACCGTGCCGCTCGCCGCCGGCGAGCAGTGGGGCCAGCGCTGGGATTTCCACCGGCTCGTGGAAAACAAGGACGTCGACTACGTGCGTTGCACGCTGCCGAACGTCGGCGGCATCACCGAAATGCTGAAGATCGCCGCGCTCTGCGAGACGCACGCGGTGGGCATCGTGCCGCACTTCACCGGCTCGATTTCGACGGCGGCGCTCGTGCACGCGCTCGGGCCGTTCTCCGGCCCCGTGCTCGTCGAGATCGGGCAGAACCGCACCCTGCCCAACCACATCAGCGAGGGCCTCGATTTCCGCCGCGGCAAACTCTGGCCCACGGGGAAACCCGGCCTCGGTATCACGCTCAACCTGGAGCGCCTCACGCCGGTCGCGACGATCGCCGACCCCGGCCCAGCGCGCCAGACCTACTTCCGTCCGGACGGATCGCAGACGAGTTGGTGAATGCCGCACGTGCGCCCGTGGAACGGTGGGGCGGCGACCGCCGTCGTCTGCCAGATCCGCGCGCGCGGTTCGCGCGAATTTCGGTCCGGGGTCGCGCGTGACTGCGGCATCGCTCAGCGCCCGGGGCGCGAGAAACTCCGGCGCGCGCGTTCGGCTTTGGGCCGGATTACGCAGTCGACCGCGTGATCGTTGATTAGGCCCATCGCCTGCATGAAGGCATACACGGTGGTGGGGCCGACGAATTTCCAGCCTTGCCGCTTCAGCTCTTTCGACAGGGCGATCGACTCGGCGGAGGTTGACGCGGCCTGCGGTGTGGCCGGCGACGGCTCGGCGGGTTCGTGGCGCCAGAGGAACGCGGCGAGGGAGCCCTCGCGGTTGGCGAGTTCCTGTGCGCGGCGCGCATAGTTGATCACCGCCTCGATCTTGCCGCGGTGGCGCACGATGCCCGCGTCTTGCATGAGGCGGGCGACGTCGCGCGCGGTGAAGCGTGCGACGCGATGGTAGTCGAAGCCGTGAAAGGCGGCGCGGAAATTTTCGCGCTTCGCGAGGATGGTGCGCCAGCTCAGCCCGGATTGGAACGCCTCGAGGCTGAGCTTCTCGAACAGGCGAAAATCATCGCCGACGGGAAAGCCCCACTCGGTGTCGTGGTAGGCGGGAAACTCCGGTGCGGCGGCGCACCAGCGGCAGCGGGTCTTGCCGTCGGAACAAACAATGGAGGCGCTCATTTTGATCGGGGGTGGCGGGGAAAGCGGAGTCGAGGGGTGGGGGACGCGGCGGAACACGGGGCGCGACGCGCGGCACGGACGCGCCGCGGTCAGCCGACGCTTCGCGCGCCCGTCTGCGGAAAGCAGATGCGGCCGACGGCTTCGTCGAAATCCGTCGCGCCGCTGATGATGTCTATTTCGAGGCGCAGGTAGAACAGCGGCAGCGGGCCGGCGAGTTTGTCCGGGATGCGCACGGAGTCCTTCTCCGTGGTGACGAGGCAGTCGGCACGCTCGGCCTGCGCTTGGGCGAAGAGTTCGGTGAAGTCCTCCTCGTCGTAGCGATAGTGGTCGAGGAAGCGTTCGCGGGCGACGACGATGGCGCCGAGGTCGCGGAGAAACTTCTCGAAACTCTCCGGCGTCGCGATGCCGCTGAACGCGAAGACGCGCCGGCCCTTCAGCCACGCGAGCGGCTCGCGGTCGCCGGGGCGGTCGGTGAGCGTGCCGTGGCGCTGGAGAAACTGCGGGCGGTGCGCGCACTCGACGATGTCGGCGGCGGGGTTGTGTTTCGCGATGAGGGCCTCGAGTTCGGCGTCGCGGCGGCCGGTGGACTTCGTGAGGAAGACGTAGTGCGCGCGGCGCAGGTGCTTGATCGGTTCGCGGAGGATGCCGCGCGGGAGGAGGTGGCCGTTGCCGAAGGGGTTGGTCTTGTCGACGAGAAGGAGGTTGAGGCTGCCCTTGAGCGGGAGGTATTGGAAACCGTCGTCGAGCACGAGGGTATCGCAGCCGAATTTCCTGATCGCGTAGGCGCCGGCCTTCACGCGGTTTTTGTCCACAAGCACAACGACGCCGGGGAGGTTGCGCGCGAGCATGTAGGGCTCGTCGCCGGCGTGCTCGCTGTCGAGGAGGACGGTCGTGCCGTCGCTGACGACGCGCGGCGGCGGCTCGGCGGTCTGCGTGAGCGCCCACCACCACTTTTTGCCGGCGGGCGTGGTCTTGCTGCGGTAGCCGCGGCTGAGGATGGCGACCTTGCGGCCGCGGTCGCGCAGCGCCCGCGCGAATTTCTCGACCACTGGCGTCTTGCCCGTGCCGCCGACGGTGAGATTGCCGACGACGACGACGAGGCAGCCGAGGGGTTGGTCGTGGAAAATCCGCTTCCGGTAGAGCCAGAGCCGCGCCTGCACGAGTCCGTTGAACAGCCACGACAGCGCCTGCAAGAACGCCCCGTAGACCGTCGCGCCCGCGTCCTCGCGCCGTCCGAGGATCACGTCGACCGTATAGAGTTCGAGGGCGGTGAGGCGTTTTTTCAGCCAGTGCGGCGACATGCGTTGACGGGAATGAAGGTTGACGCTTCCCGACGCGCAATCTGTTTTCCCGCCGCCTACGCGCCTCCACCATGAGCTACAAACTTTTCATTCCCGGTCCCATCGCCGTCTCGGAGAAAACCCTCCGCGCCCTGTCGCAGCCGATGATCGGGCACCGCAGCACGGACTTCGTCGCGCTCTACAATTCCATCCAGCCCGAGCTCCAGGCGCTCTGCTACACGAAGGACCCCGTCTATCTCTCGACCAGCAGCGCGTGGGGCGTGATGGAGGGCTCACTGCGCAACGTCGTGAAGAAAAAGGTGCTCGTGTGCATGAACGGCGCCTTCTCCGACAAGTGGTATGACGTCGCGCTCCGCTGTGGCAAACAGGCCACCGCGCTCAAATCCGACTGGGGCCAACCCGTCGATCCCGCCGCCGTCCGTCGCGAACTTGCCACCGGCGCCTACGACGCCCTCACGCTCATCCACAACGAAACCTCCTGCGGCTGCATGAGCGACCTCGCCGCGATCATGGCGGTCGTGCGCGAATTTCCCGAGGTCATCGCGATCGTCGACACCGTGAGCTCGCTCAGCGCGCTCCCGATCAAGAAGGACGAGCTCGGCATCGACGTGCTCGTGAGCGGTTCGCAGAAGGCCTTCGCGCTGCCGCCGGGCCTCTCGTTTCTCTCGGTCTCGAAAAAGGCGCTCGACCGCGCCGCGACGGTGACGGACCGGGGCTACTATTTCGACTACGTCGAGTTCCAGAAAAACCACGAGGCCGGCATGACGCCCAGCACGCCCGTCATCTCGCTCTTCTACGCGCTCCGCTCGAAACTCGACGACATCAAGGCCGAGGGCCTCGAGACCCGCTACGCCCGCCACGCGCGGTTGAATAAGACCGTGCGTGACCGCGTGTTTGCGCACGGCTTCACGCTCTTCCCCAAGGCGGGCTACGGTTCCGTCACGCTGAACTGTTTCGCCAACAACCTCGGCTACGACCTCGCCGCGCTCAACAAGACGCTGAAATCGAAACACCAGCTCGTGATCGACGGCGGCTACGGGAAACTGAAGGGGAAAACCTTCCGCATCTCCAACATGGGCGACGAGACCGACGCGACCATCGCGGCGATGCTCGCGTCCTTCGACGCCGCGCTCGCCGAGACGCCGAAAGTCGCCGCTGCCTGAGTGAGCGGCGGGAGTGGGCGAGGCGTGCGGGTGTGCATGTAGCGGCGGGCGTCCCATCCCGCCGGACCCCCGGTCGGCCGGGGAAAACCAGCGGGCCGGGCCGCCCGCCGCGTCATG
>JBEANZ010000368.1:0-5390 GCA_041165185.1 Verrucomicrobiota bacterium
CGAGGCGCATGGCGAAGACCTCTTGCGGGAGTTTGAGGTCGTCGGTGCGGAGGCGATCGAGTTTCTCCATGTCGAGGTCGTCGCCCTCGGGAAACAACGTGTAGGGATCGTAGGCCTTGCCGAGGAAACCGGCGGAACCGCCCTTGCCGACGACGTTGGACTCCTGGAGCGGACGCGGGAGCATCACGAACGGGAGCATCGGCGTGTCGACGGGGCGGAGGCGGACGATGTTGGAGCCGAAGTTGGGAAAATCTTTCGCGTTGGGCGGCTCGAGCTGACCGGACGGGCTGACCTTGTCGGTCGTGTAGCCGGTCATGATTTGGTAGATGGCGGCGGTGTGGTTGAAGAGCCCGTTGGGCGTGTAGCTCATCGAGCGGATCATGGTGAACTTGTCGTTCACCTGTGCGAGGCGCGGGAGGATCTCGGTGAAGTTGATGCCGGGGATTTTCGTCGGGATGGGCTTGAAGGCGCTGCGGATTTTGTCGGGGACGTTTTCCTTCGGGTCCCAGAGATCGAGGTGCGAGGGGCCGCCCTGGAGGTAAACCATGATGACGCTCTTGGCGCGGCCCCAACCGGGCGCGCCCTTCGTGGCGGACGCGGCGGCGGTGACGGCGGGCGCGGCGGCGGCCTGGGCCTTGAGATTGAGGAGCTGGCCGAGGGAGAGGCCGAGGATCGACGAGCCGCCGAGCCGGAGGAGATCGCGGCGGGTGAGTTTCGCGTGGGTGTCGCAGAGGTCGGTGTTCAAGCCACCGGGGAGGCGGATCATGGGAGTTACGATTTAGGGTTTACGAATTTCGATTTCAGAGATGCGGGGTGGAAATCGATGGGAGCGGGTAATCTTGTCGGGAACCGCTAATCTTCGCTGATTTTTCGGACGCGCTGAGTGGGGCGGTAATTTGCGCGCTTCGCCTCATCGGCGAAGCGCAGGACGAACTTCGTGCTAGGGCAACCGGTCGCGGGGCTCGGGCGTGACGTGCGGAATCTTGGCCAGAATGGCGTCGATGTCGGCGTGTCGGCCGCGGGCGGCGCGCTCGCGCAAATAGCGCTCGGCGTCGAGGGCGGAAAGTTTTTCGGCGACGGCGCTGCTGACGAGTTGGTTGACGGAAACGCCCTCCGTGCGCGCCAGGCGCCGGGCGTGTTTACGAATGGAATTGGGGAGCCGGACGCTGAGGGTCGAGGTGGTCATGGCGATTGGGACACGGACAACTGTCGCAGGAGCGCGCCGGGAGTGACAACGCGAAATCCAAAACCGATGCCGCCGCGAAAGTCCCGCACGTTGTGCGTGACGAGAAAGTCCGCCGCCGCCGAAACGGCCGCCTCCAGCACCATGTCGTCCTGCGGATCGTTAAGCAGAGGACGCCAGAGAAAATGCACGTTGTGGTGCGACGAAACGGAGACAAACCAGTCGAGAAAAGCGTCCAGCTCCCGCGGCGTCAGGTGGGGCAGCAGGCCGCGTCGGGAAACCACATCTTGATACTCGAACGCCAACGGGGCGGTCACGGCTGGTTGCAACTTCCCGGCCCGCACGAGCGCGATGAGCCGAAACGAAGCCCCCTCCGCAGACCGCAGCGCGGAAACGATGACGTTGGTGTCGAGAATAACACGCACGGCGCATCAGGAACTTCGATGGCGATGCCGAAAAATAATGCGGGCCGCACTCAGTGGTTGAAGAGAAACGCCGGGGTGTTGATGAGGGCCCAGGCGAGGTCTTGGGTGGCGGCGAGGCGGTGATTGGTGAGCTGCTTTTCGCTCATCGCGGTGTCGGCGCGGAGTTGGGCGAGTTTCGGGTCGAGCGCCACCGGGCGTTCGGCGGCGGCGAGCGTGGCTTTCAGGGTTTTCAGTTTCGGATCCTCGGGGAGCGGGCGTTGGGCGGTGGTGAGGGCGTGTTGCTTTTTCAACAGCATCGGATCGGCGGCGCGGTAGTAGGCGGTGAGGGAGGAGTTTTGCCCGGCAGTGCGTTCGGCGGCGGGAGTTTTTAGGATCGTGGCGATGTCCTGCGGGAGGCCGAGTGCGAGGGGGTCGGTGGAAGTGGTGGCCCAGAGGCGGAAGCGGCCGAGGAAGAAATCGTCGCGGAAGCGGTGATAGAGGATGAACGTCAGCGAGGTGCCGCCTTCGTCGCCGATGGGCTCGGCGAGGGCGAAGCGCGCGTAGTGCGGCTCGCCGAAGCGCGGGCTCACGGCCCAGCCGTCGCGGGCTTCGTCGATCTTTCCGTCGATGGCTAGTTTCACATCGAAATCTTTCTGGGAGAAGTCGGCGGCGGCGTCCTTGAACTTGGCGTCCTTCGTTTCGCGCTTGGCGGCTCTGTCAGCCCACTTGAGCGCGAACTCGGTGAGGACAAAGTTACCGGACCCGCGGCCGGGGCCGTAGGCGGGCAATGAATCGTCGGGCAACGCCTCGAGGAGAATGCCGGTGATGCCGGTGAGATCGGTGGTGCCGGTGAGGGTGAGATCGACGTTGTTGGTCTTGGCACCGGTGGCGACGTAGGAGCCGTCGGGGCGGCGGGCGACCTTGATGTTGTTGCTGCCGCGCATCGTGGTGAACGTGAGCGGCTGCCACGTGGTGCCGAGGCGCGCGGGCGGCAACACGGCTTCCCAAGCCGTCTGCGCGGCGGGGAGACCGGCTTCGTAATCGGTGAGGACGGTCTGGGCGGCGGCGATTTTTTCCGCGCGTTTCTTTTCGGCGTCGGCCAATTGCGGGGCGATCTCGGTGGCGCGGGCGGCGATGGCGGTGCGCGTGGCGGCGATGGCGGCGGTGCGTTCGGTTTCTTTTTGCGCGACGACGGGCACCCACCATTTTTCGCGCTCGGCGCGGGCGGCGGCGAGTTTTTGGTTGTCGCTTTCGAGCGTGCGCCACGACGCGAGCGTGGAGTCGATCTCGGCGGGGGTGGCGCGGCGGTTGAGGATGCGGAGGAAAATTTCGTCGATCAGTTTGCGATCGTCGGAGTGGGCGGCGACGAGTTTGGCGAGGTCGTTGGCGGAGTCCTGGATGGCGTCGGCGACGGCGGGACCGGAGAGAAGCGCCATCACGTTGCCGAGGCCGATGTCGGAGTTGCGTTCGCATTCGCAGGCGGATTCGCGCGCGGGGCGGCCGAGGTTGGCGAGGAAGCCGCTCGGCAGATCGATGGCGGAGTCGGGGAGCTGGGCGGCGCGCGTGCCGGCGGCGACGCCGGGAAATTTCGGCGTGGAGCCGGTGACCTTGAAAACGGAATCGAGGAGGACCTCGGCGGGGAGGCGGCGCGCGAGGGCGTGGGAGTAGTTGGTTTTGTCGTCGGCGTTCCAGCGGTGCGTGGCGACGGAGAGCTGGTAGGTGCGCGAGGTGGTGATGAGGCGGAGGAGGTGGCGGGAGTCGAAACCACTGCGGATGAATTCGGACGTGAGGTAGTCGAGGAGCTCGGGGTTGGAGGGCGGGTTGCCGGCGCGGATGTCGTCGAGCGGATCGATGAGGCCGACGCCGTTGAGGTAGCCCCAGAGGCGGTTGGCGTAGCTGAGGGCGAAGTAGCGGTTGTCGGGGGAGGTGATCCAGGCGGCGAGGGATTCGCGGCGGGAAGGGGCGGGCGGATTTACGATTTCGGATTTACGATTTACGATTTCGGAGGCGGGCGCGGCCGTGGTGGTGGGTGCGGCCTGCTTGGCGGGAGAACTGAGGCGGGACGCCTCAGCCACGGACTCACGGATTTTCGCGGCGTAGGGGAACGTGGGTGGCGTGATTTGGCCGGTGCGGTCGTGCGTGATGTCGCCTTCGGTTTTGTCGGAGACGATTTCGTAGAGGGGCTTGGCGCCTTCGACGGCGGTGCCGGCGATGGTCTTGTTGCCGGACTGCGGATCTTTTTTCAGGTCGATCTGCGCGAAGAAGGCGGAGAGCTGGTAATACTGATCCTGCGTCCAGCGCTCGAAAGGGTGGTCGTGGCATTTGTTGCAGTTGAAGCGCGTGGCGAGGAAGAGGTGCGTGGTGTTCTCCATCGTCTCGGTGGGCGTGCGGTTGACCTTGTAGTAACTCGCGGCGGGATTCTCGCGGGTGGAGCCGGTGGCGGTGAGGATCTTGCGGGCGAAGGCGTCGTAGGGGGTGTTGGCGGCGACCTCGGCGCGGATCCATTCGCGGAATTTTTTCGCGCCCTCTTCGCCGAGGAACTTGCGGTTCACCTGGAGGAGGTCGGCCCATTTGTTGGCCCAGTGATCGACGAAATCGGGCGAGCCGAGGAGGCGGTCGATCACGGCCTCGCGTTTCTCGCGGACGGGGCGCGCGTCGGCGACGAAGGCGCGCACTTCCTCGGTGGTCGGCGGTAGGCCGGTGAGATCGAGGTGCACGCGGCGGAGAAAATCCTCGTCGGTGCAGAGGGCGGACGGGAGGATTTTCATGCGCTGCCATTTCGCGGCGGTGAACGCGTCGATCTTGTTCCACTGCTCGGGCTCGACCCACGCGAAGCCGCTGCGGTCGCCCATGACAGTGACAGTGGTGGCGGCGTAGCTGCCCTCGTAGCGGGCGAGCATCGGCGCCTCGCCGCGGCGGAGCGTGGTGACGACGCCGCGCTCGTCGGCGGTGGCGACGTCCTGATTGCCCGACTCGACGAACGCCTCGGCGGTCACGTCGCGCGTGCCGCCGTCGGCGTAGGTGGCGAGGATGCGCATCTGCTGGCGCGCGCCGACCACCTGGACGACGGGATTTTGCGGGGTGATTTCGATCTTGGTGACGCGCGGCGTGGCGAGGTCGAGCTTGGCGCCACCGGCGATCCAGGAGCGAAGGATGCGGTAATATTTGCTGTCGTAGGGCGTGCGCTGGCCGCCCTCGTGGGGGACGGCGCCGGTGGCCTTGAGCAACATCAGCGAGTCGTCGGGGGAGGCGAGGTTGACGCGGCGGCCGGCGTGATCGTCGACGAGCGAGCGGACGTCGAAGATCGGATCGTAGCCGCGGAGGGAGAGCTTGAAACCGACCTTGCCATCCTTCGCGCCGTGGCAGGTGCCGGCGCTGCAACCGAGGCGCGCGATCACGGGATTCACGTCGCGGATGAAATCCACGGTTGGCGCCTCGACGACGCGCGCGACCGTGACGGCGGCGCGGGCAGTCTGGCCGGCGAGTGCGGCGGTGAGCGTGGCGCGGCCGTTGGCGCGGGCGTGGAGCTGGCCGGCGGCGGTGACTTCGGCGGACGTGTTGTCGAGGGAGAGCTTGGTGAAGCGCGTGGCGTCGACGCGGGTGCCGTCGGCGAGTTGGGCGGTGACGAGGATTTGCGCGGAGTCGAATGCGCCGTCGAGGGCGACAGCCGCGGGAGTGATCTCGAGTTTGCTGATGCGGGCGCCGACGGGGAGGGATTCGGGGGCGACGAACTGCATCGCGGGCGCGGCGGCGGCGAAGGTCGCGGGACTCGCGGCGACGGCCAACGCGAGCGCGCAGGGAAA
>JBEANZ010000369.1:0-2750 GCA_041165185.1 Verrucomicrobiota bacterium
GGCGCTCGTTTCCCGAAATAGCAATTATTCAAAGTGCCCTATAGGTGTTGTCGCCAATCCCATCGATGCGCGCCGGGCTAACCGCCACATTCACAAACACCACCGCGCTCGTCGTCGAGCCGCTCGCGTTGGTGGCGATGGCTTGATACCAGCCGTTGTCGCGGACGGGCTTGGCGGCGGTGATGGTGTAGCTCGCATTGGTCGCGCCGGACACCGCGAGCCCGTTGCGCGTCCATTGGTAGGAGGTTGCGGCCGTGGCGGTGATGGTGAGCGTCAGGTTTTGGCCGATGTTGACGACTTGGCGGGGGGTCGGGACGGCGGTGATGACCGGGGCTTGAGCGCGCAGGGCGCCGGGGGCGAGGGCGAGGGCGAAGGCGAGGAGCGCGAGTCCCAAAAATTGACGGAGCAGGGAGCGAAGCGGGCTGGGTGAGTTCATGGCCGGGATAAAAGTGGAGGGCGATTCCGACGGGGTAGGGAGATGCGTTTGGCGCGGGGGTGGGTCGCGTAAAAAGGGGGGGGGCGAGACGAGCTATCTAGGGGACTTCGTAGATTTCGACCAACGCGAGGCCGGTGGCGTTCGCGGCGCCGACGACCTGCGCTGTATATGCACCCGGGTCGAGGTAAATAAGCAGCGCGCTGTCGGCGCTGCCGGGGGCGAGTGTGAAGGCGCCGACTTGCACGGCGGTCGCCGCGATGGCGGCGGCGTCGGGCGAGGTGCTCCAGCCCGTATTTTGTTGGAGGGTCTGGCTGCCTTTGAGCAGGAGGAGTTGGGGGCGGGCGAGGGTGCCGGTGAGTCCAAACTGCGCGAGCGCGGGGCCGATGCCGCGGAGGAGCACGCGTTTGGGCACGGTGCCGGTCACTACGAAGCCGCCGATGAGCGTCGATTCGCCCGTGCCCACGGCGGCGCGGCTGGCGAGGTTGATGAGGCGGGGGCCGGCGGCGACGGGGGCGGTGGTCGCATCGTAGGCTTCGACGAGGCAGACGCCGGTCGCGCCGTCTTGTCCGGTGAGAATCGCGGTGTAGGCACCGGGCTCGAGGGAAACGAGGAGCGCGGCGTCGCGGCTGGTCGGCGCGAGCGGGAAGGCGCCGACGCGCGCCGCGGCGGCGGCGATCGTGGGGGCATCGGCGACGGTGCCCCAGTCGAGGCCGACGGCGAGGGAGGCGGGGCCGCGGAAAAGTTCGAGGCGGGCGGCGGGGAGCGCGCCGGTCACGCCGAAGGGCGCGAGGGAGGGGCCGATGCCGCGCAGGAGGACGAGTTTCGGTTGGGTGCCGGTGATGACGAAGCCGGCGATAAGGGCGCCGGCACCGGCCGTGGTCTGGCTGCGGGTGGAGACGTTGAGGAGGCGCTCGGTGTCGGGGCGGCGATCGGGATTGGCTCCGACGTAGGTGAGTGCGGCGCCGCCGGCGGGGACGACGGTGAGGGAGAGAGTGCCGGAGAGGACGGCGCCCAGGAGGAAGGCGTTGTTTTCGGACTTGCTGGCAAACGTGAGCGAGCCGGTGGCGGCGAGGGTCCCGGTCGCAGCGTCGGCGTCGGCGGCGACAATGGAAAGAACGTAGGCTTCGCCGGCGGCGCCGAGGATGGCGTGGGCGGTCGCCGAAGAGCCGGCCGCGCCGGTCGGATAATAGCCCGCGAGCGCGGAGGTCGCTCCGGGGGCGGGGGCGGGCGCAGCGAAGGCGAGGTTGAGGCCGACGAGCGTGCCGCTCACGGTGCCATCGGCGGCGATGGCGCCGACGATGGTGTAGGGGGTTTCGGCGGCGGCCGGTGTGGCGGTAGCACCGAGGGCGGGGGCCGCGGCGAGGGTTGGGGTGGTGAGCGTGGCGGGGGACGTGGCGAACGAGAAACGTCCCGTGGGGTCGATGCGCACCTCGCGGCTGACGAGCGCGAGCTTCGCCGCGCGGGTGTAGGCAAGGAACACCCCCGTGTGGTCGGCGCGGACATAGAGCGCAAACGTCCCGGCGGCGCCTGCGAACGTGCCGAAGTAGGTGCCGGCGAGGGGCCGCGTAGTGACGGTGAGCGTGGCGTCGGGGCTGGTGGTGCTGCCGGCGGAGTTAGTGACGGTGACGGTGTAAACGCCGGCGGCGGCGAGCCCGACGGCGTTGAGCGTGAGCGTCGAACTGGTTGCACCGGCGATTGCGATACCGTCCTTCCGCCATTGGTAGGTCGCGGCGACCGTGCTGGTCGCGCTGACACTCAGCGCGACATCGGCGCCGGAGAATACGCTCTGGCCCGCCGGGGGGCTGGTGATAAACGGCGGAGCGATCCCGGGGGGGGCGTTGACCGTGAGCACCGCCGGCGAGCTCAGAACGCTGCCGCCGGAGTTGCTCGCGACGACCAGATAGGTGCCCGCGTCGGTCGACTGAACGTTGGCGAACGTCAGCGAGGCCTGGGTCGCGCCGACCAGGGTCACGCTGTTTCGCAGCCACTGAAATGTCGGCGTAGGGGAGCCGCTGGCCGCGACCGTCAACGTCACACTCTGGCCGACGTCCACCGTCCGGCCCGTCGGCTGGGTCGTGATGACCGGCGGGATGGGTGTGACCACGATCACGCCAACGCCGAGCGCGATATTGGGAATCGCCAACTGCACCAACGGTGAGCGATAGACGGCTGACGCGGAAATCGTCTGGGTGCCCGTCAGGCCCGCAGGGTAGGAAACCTGCACCGTAAAGGACGCCGATCCCGCGGGGACGTTGGTGGTGTAGGCGAAGTCGAGCACACCGGTGTCGCCGGCCACCGATCCGATGGACGGCCG
>JBEANZ010000370.1:0-15272 GCA_041165185.1 Verrucomicrobiota bacterium
CCGCGCGTGACGAACGCCCCGAAGCTCTGGCCGGCGGAGCCGGTGAACTTCAGCTTGATCGTGTCTTCGGGCAGGCCTTTCGCGCCGTGCATTTTCGTGATCTCGCCGCTCGTGATCGTGCCGGTGACGCGGTTGACGTTGCGGATGGGCAGCTCGGCGACGACTTTCTCGCCGCGCTCGATGGCGGGCGCGCAGAGGTCGAGGAGCGTGGTGATGTCGAGCGAGCGCGCGATGCCGTGGTCCTGCTTGATGGAGCAGAAGCGGCCGATCTCGGGGCCGACGTCGGGCGAGTAGAGGATGTTGGAGAAGTCGAGGCCCTTGGCTTTCCAGTGGTCGACGGCCTTCTTCGCCTCGAGCCGATCGGTGCGGCCGATCATTTCCTCGATGGTGCGGAAGCCGAGGGCGGCCATGATTTCGCGCATATCCTCGGCGATGAACTTCATGAAGTTCACGACGTGCTCGGGCTTGCCGGCGAATTTCGCGCGGAGCTGCGGATCCTGCGTGGCGACGCCCGCGGGGCACGTGTTGAGGTGGCACACGCGCATCATGATGCAGCCGGTGGCGACGAGCGGCGCCGTCGCGAAGCCAAACTCCTCCGCGCCGAGCAGCGCGGCGATGATCACGTCGCGGCCGGTTTTCAACTGGCCGTCGGTCTCGACCGCGATGCGCGAGCGGAGATTGTTGAGGACGAGCGTCTGGTGCGTCTCGGCGAGGCCGAGTTCCCACGGGAGGCCCGCGTGCTGGAGCGAGGTCTGCGGCGAGGCGCCGGTGCCGCCGTCGTAGCCGGAGATGAGGACGACATCGGCGTGCGCCTTCGCGACGCCGGCGGCGATGGTGCCGACGCCGACTTCGGAAACGAGCTTCACGCTGATGCGCGCGTCCTTGTTTCCGTTTTTCAAGTCGTGGATCAGTTCGGCGAGATCTTCGATGGAGTAGATGTCGTGGTGCGGGGGCGGGGAGATGAGGCCGACGCCGGCGGTGGTGCCGCGGGTCTTCGCGACCCACGGGTAAACCTTCGAGCCGGGCAACTGGCCGCCTTCGCCGGGCTTCGCGCCCTGCGCCATCTTGATTTGGAGTTCGCGGGCGTTGACGAGGTATTCGCTCGTGACGCCGAAGCGGCCGGAGGCGACCTGCTTGATGGCGGAATTTTTCGAGTCGCCGAGTTCGTTCGTCCACGTGAAGCGCGCGGGATCCTCGCCGCCTTCACCGGTGTTGGATTTGCCGCCGATGCGGTTCATCGCGATGGCGAGCGTCTCGTGCGCCTCGCTCGAGATGGAGCCGTAGGACATGGCGCCGGTCTTGAAGCGCTTCATGATTTTTTCCGCCGACTCGACTTCCGCGAGCGGGATCGGGTCGTTGGCCTTGAAGTCGAGGAGGCTGCGCAGCGTGCAGAGGTTTTTCGACTGGTCGTTCACCAGTTTCGCGTAGGCAGCGTAGGCGACCTTGCTGTTTTGGCGGACGGCTTTCTGCAACGCGTGGATCGATTCCGGCGTGAAGAGGTGCGCCTCGCCGCTCGAACGCCACTGGTAGAGCCCGCCGACGGGCAACACGTGGCCGTCGACCTGGCGCTCCGGGTAGGCGGCGCGGTGGCGCAACAACACTTCCTGTGCAATCACGTCGAGGCCGATGCCGCCGACGCGCGAGGGCGTCCACGTGAAGTAGTGATCGATCACGTCCTGGCGGAGGCCGAGCGCCTCGAACACCTGTGCGCCGCGATAGCTCTGGATCGCGGAGATGCCCATCTTGGACATGACCTTCACGACGCCCTTGGAGGCGGCCTTCACGAAATTTCCGCACGCTTTCTTATGATCGATGCCGGTGAGGATGCCCTCGCGGATCATGTCGTCGATGGTCTCGAACGCGACGTAGGGATTGATCGCGCTGCAACCGTAGCCGATGAGGAGCGCGAAGTGGTGGACCTCGCGGGCGTCGCCGGTCTCGAGCACGAGCGAGACGCGCGTGCGGAGGCCTTCGCGGATGAGGTAGTGGTGCAGGCCGGCCACGGCGAGGAGCGACGGGATCGGGGCGAAGTCCTTCGTCACGCCGCGGTCGGAGAGGATGAGGACGTTGGTCTCCTCCTCCTCGATCAGGCGGCGGGCGAGCATGGAGAGTTCCTCCATGGATTTCATGAGGCCCTTCTCGCCGCGCGAAACGCGGAAGAGGATCGGGAGCACGCCGGTTTTCAGGCCGGGCAGGTTGGTGCGGCGAATTTTCGCGAACTCCTCGTTGGTGAGCACGGGCCACTTCAACTCCACGCGGCGACACGCGGTCGGCTGCGGGTTGAGGAGGTTGCCCTCGGAGCCGAGGCGCGTCTCGGCGGAGGTGACGATTTCCTCGCGGATGGAGTCGATGGGGGGATTCGTGACCTGCGCGAAGAGCTGCTTGAAATAATCGTAGAGGAGGCGCGGCTTGTTGGAGAGCACGGCGAGGGCGGCGTCGTTGCCCATCGAGCCGATGGCCTCCACGCCGTCCTTCGCCATCGGCGAGAGGATGATGCGCTCGTCCTCAAACGTGTAGCCAAACGCGATCTGGCGCTGGAGGAGCGTGGCGTGATCGGGGAGCTCGACCGTCGGGGCGTCGGGGAGATCCCTGAGATGGACGAGGTGTTCCTTGATCCATTCGCGGTAGGGGCGCTCGGCGGCGAACTTCTGCTTGATCTCCTCGTCCTCGATGATGCGGCCCTGCTCGGTGTCGACGAGGAACATGCGGCCCGGTTGGAGCCGGCCCTTCTGCACGACCTGATCGGCGGGGATGTCGAGCACGCCGGTCTCGGAGGCCATGATGACGCGGCCGTCCTTCGTGACGGTGTAGCGCGAGGGGCGCAGGCCGTTGCGGTCGAGGATGGCGCCCATCTGCTTGCCGTCGGTAAACGCGATGGAGGCGGGGCCGTCCCACGGCTCCATGAGGCAGGAGTGATACTGGTAAAACGCGCGGCGATCCGGGTCCATCGACTCGTGGTTGGACCACGGTTCGGGGATCATCATCATCATCGCGTGCGCGAGCGGGCGGCCGGCGAGGACGAGGAGTTCGAGGGTGTTGTCGAACATCGACGAGTCGGAGCCGTTGGGGTTGATGATCGGCAGGATTTTCTTGATGTCGTCGCCGAAGAGCTCGCTTTCGAAGAGGGCCTGGCGGGCGTGCATCCAGTTGATGTTGCCGCGGAGGGTGTTGATTTCGCCGTTGTGCGCGAGGTAGCGGTAGGGGTGGGCGCGTTCCCAGCTGGGGAAGGTGTTGGTCGAGAAACGCGAATGGACGAGCGCGAGCGCGGTCTCCATCGCGGGGTGTTTCAGGTCGGGGAAATACTGGTCGACCTGATCGGTCGTGAGCATGCCTTTGTAAACGAGCGTCTTCAGCGAGAGGCTCGCGACATACCAAAACTCGGCGCCGGCGAGGGTGGAGGCGCGGATGTCGGTGTAGGCGCGCTTGCGGATGACGTAGAGCTTGCGCTCAAACGCGAGGTCGTCGGTCACGCCCGCGCCGCGCCCGATGAAGATCTGGCGCATGAACGGCTCGGCGGATTTCGCGGTGTCGCCGATCATGGAGTTGTCGGTCTTGACGGTGCGCCAGCCGAGGACGACCTGGCCCTCGGATTGGATGACCTGCTCGAAGCGCTCCTCGATCTTGCGGCGGACGGAGGCGTTGCGCGGGAGGAAGATCAGGCCGCAACCGTAGTGGCCGGGCGCGGGGAGCGTGATGCTGGAGCGCTTGAGGACCTCGGTGAAAAACTTGTGCGGCATCTGGAGGAGCACGCCCGCGCCGTCGCCGGTGTTGATCTCGGCGCCGCTCGCGCCGCGGTGGTCGAGGTTGCGGAGGACCTGGAGCGCGTCGGCGAGAATCTGGTGAGACTTGCGCCCGTGCATATCGACGACGAAGCCGACGCCGCACGCGTCGTGCTCGAACCACGGATCGTAGAGGCCCTGCTTGGGCGGGCGGCCGTTGACCAGACGGGGCGCGGCGGGCGTGGCGGCGGCACGGGCGGGAGCGACGGGGACGACGGGAGCGGCGGGCGGCGTGGTGTTCACAGAGGGAGGAAAAGGGAGCGGGTTTCGGGCCAGCGGCGGGGGAAAGATGCGGTCGGGGCGGGGCGCAAAAAAAGGGCCGTCTCGTGCTTTGCGAGAGCGGCCCGGGGAGATTTAGCGGTGAGCTCTCAGCGTCGTTAGAAGAAGCGGATGGTCTTGGTGGCCATCTTGGCGTGCTCCTCGTCGGAGCAGGCGGCGTTGGTGGGGGCGTCGGCGGCGAGTTCGGTGGGGCGGACGAGGTCGTTGGAGAGGAGGTAGTTTTCGACCTCCTCGCCGGAGATGTCGGCGAGCATGACGCCGTCGACCTCGACGCAGGGGGAAAGGGGCTGGCCGGACTTGGCGACCATCTCGGCGTAGTTGGCGCGGTTGTTGATGATGTCGATGTCCTCGAACGGGAGGCTGTATTTGCGCATGATGGCCCGGACGCCGTTGGACCAGCCGCAGTGGGGCTTAAGATAGGCTTTGATGTTCATGCGAGGAGGGAGGAGACGGGGACAAAGGCGGGGCAAGGTAAAGACCGCGATTTTCGGCGAGCAAGCACTGTCTGCGGAATTTTTCGGGCGGGACTGTCATAGGGGGCGCGGGCGATCCGGAAATTGATCCGACGGCGGAACGTCTGGCGCGCGAGGGACGCCGCCAAACCAAGGCCCGGAATCTTGACCACGGATCGCACGGATGCACACGGATCAATCCACGGAGCATGGGTCTGATCCGTGTGCCTCCGTGCGATCCGTGGTGGAAAAAATCTGTGGTTCACGCGTTTGGATCGAAGTCAGGCCACGTTGGAAATTGAGGCTTCCCGCCGTTCGCGGCGCGCCCTATCACGCCCCGCAATGAAAGTCCTCGTGACCGGCGCGGCCGGGTTCATCGGCCACCATGTCGCGCGCCGTCTTGCCGAGACGAAGAAGTGCGAGGTCCTCGGCGTGGACAACCTGAGCGACTACTACGATGTCGCGCTCAAGCGCGCCCGCCTCGCTGAACTCGCGAAGATCGCGCAGCGCGTCGAAGCCAAGGACGCCGGCGCGGGTGCAGGTGCGTTTGGAAATGCGGCGAAGGGTTTTGAGACGTTTCGTTTCCTGCAGGCCGATTTCGCCGACGCGGAAAAATTCGCCGCGCTCGTCGCGCACTTCAAGCCCGCCTACGTCGTCCACCTCGGCGCGCAGCCCGGCGTGCGCCTCAGCATGGAGCAACCCGCCGCCTACACGCGCGCCAACCTCGAGGGTTTCGCCAGCGTGCTCGAGGCGTGCCGCCGCACGCCGCCGAAGCACCTCGTGTTTGCCTCCAGCAGCAGCGTTTACGGCGCGGGGGCGCGGGCGCCGTTTCGCGAAGACGACAACACCGACCGCCCCATTTCCTACTACGGCGCAACCAAGAAGGCCAACGAGCTCATGGCGCACAGCTTTGCGCACGTCCACGGCCTGCGCATCACCGGCCTGCGCTTCTTCACCGTTTACGGCCCGTGGGGCCGGCCCGACATGGCGCCGACGCTCTTCGCCCGCGCCATCTGCGAGGGCAAGCCGCTGAAACTTTTCAACGCCGGGAAAAACCTCCGCGACTTCACCTACGTGGACGACATCGTGGATGGCGTGGTGAAGGTGCTGCTCTATCCGCCGTCGGACGCGGCTGCGCCGCGGACCAAAGACCAGGGACCAGAGACCAAAGACCAGAGACCCGAAGCCAAGGGCGGCGCCGCCGCGGGCGCGCTGCGCATCTTCAACCTCGGCCACCACCGCCCGGTCGAGACGCTGCTCTTCGTGCAGATGCTCGAACAACTCCTCGGCAAGAAAGCCGCCGTCGAACTCCTCCCGCCGCAACCCGGCGACATGTTCGAGACCTGCGCCGACCTCACGCGCATCCAGGCCGCGATTCAGTTCGCGCCGAAAGTGCCGCTGGAGGCCGGGCTCGCGAAATTCGTCGCGTGGTTCCGAGGCTACTATCGGTTGTAGGAGCCCGTTCGCGGGCGATATGTGGCACGCCAACCCGAAGCCGGAATCGCCACAAAAAACACAAGAGGGCACAAAAAGTCCGGCCCCACCGATGCCTTCATTTTTGTGCCTTCTTGTGCTTTTTGTGGCCATTCCCTCCGTGGCTTGGCTTCGGTTGCCCCTCCGCTCACTCCACGCCATCCGCGGCCACTCCGTTCGCCCGATCATGAAAACCCGTCCCCGCGCTCCCCGCGTCAACATCCACCTCCAACTAGCCGCGCTCATCACACTTGCGGCGATCAGCCTCGGCGGCGCGGCTTCGCTCCGCGCCGCAATCGATCCGTGGCCGTTCGACTACGCGAAGGGCACGCTCAACGAGCAGGAAGATCGCGCCGACACCCCGCGCACCGGAAAAATCCTCCTCTGCCTCGCCGGCGATTCCACCGTCACCTACAGCCAAGGCTACGGCGCCGGCTTCCGCGCGTCCCTCGACAAACAACTCCAAGTGATCAACCGCTCGCGCGGCGGCCGCACCACCACGAGTTTCCGCACCGACGGCCGTTGGGACGACATCCTCAAGATCAAACCCGACTACGTGATGATCCAGTTCGGCCACAACGACGGCCGCGACCTTGAGCTCTACGCGAAGAATCTCGCGCGTTTCGTCGACGAAGCCCGCGCCATCGGCATCAAGCCCATCCTCGTCACGCCCGTCAGCCGCCGCTACTGGCAGGACGATGGCACAATCAAGGACGACCTCCTTGAGAAGGTCGCCGTCATGCAAAAACTCGCCGCCGAGAAAAAAGTCCCGCTGATGGAACTGCACAAACGCGCCGTCGATCTCTACCTGAAAGTCGGCCGCCAAGTCAGCGAAACCTGGGGCCTCCCCAAACCCGACCCGAAAGATCCGAAAGTCACCATCCTCGACAAAACGCATTTCAACGCCGAAGGCAGCCGCGCGATGGGCAAGGTGGTCGCCGCCGAATTGAAACGCGCCGTGCCGGACCTCGCGCCGTTCATCGAGTGAGAACCGCGCGAGTCGGGAGAATTTTCCAAACCGGATGGCCACAATAAACACAAGAAGGCACAAAAAAATTCCGACCACACCGGGGCCTTAATTTTTGTGCCTTTTCGTGCTTTTCGTGGCCATTCCATCCGTAGCTTCGTTCGGGACTCCGCTCCGCGCACTCCGCGTCCTCCGCGTTTCAAAAACTCTTCCTGAAATGAACCGAATGATCCGAGCGAGGCTGCGTGTGTTTGAACGTCCCTCAAGCTGAGAGGCGACGGCGAGATCATCCGCTCGGGAAATTCCTCGAGCCCGAGCCGCCGTGAGCCGCCATTTCGCCGATTTCACGAGCTGCAGAAGTTTTCTCACAGATTCAGACGGCCCACGGATGGTAATCCACGGGAGGTTCTGGCCGGAATCTGCGGCTTCCTGAATCTGCGGGAAATCCCGCCTGACCCTTCCGCGCGACGACTACCGGCGCACCGCTGCCACTTCCGGATAGGTGATCTCGAAGCGACTGTAGGTGTTGCTGTTCCCACGCGGGGTCGTGCCGAACCAGGAGACGCCGGCGCCTCCGAAATCGTTCGGGGTGATCGTGGCTTCGAGTGAAAGGGTTTCGTCGTCGACGTCGTTGCGGGCGTTCGCGGTCACGCGCGTGCCCGTGACGGTGATTGTGAATTCGGTGTTGGGTTTGAAGACGCCGGTGTAGGCCTGCTGGGCGTCGAGGGGCGTGCCGGCGCCGTTGGTGATCTTGAAAAACTGGAAGCGGCATTTCTTCGTCGACTCGGTCGTGCGCCAGAAGCGGAGCGCGTAGCCGGTCTTCGTGCGCGGATCGTATTTGAAGTAGATGTCGGACTTCTGCACGCGGTCGCCGTCTTCGCTGCCGCCGGGGCTGCCGAAGCCGGAGCCTTCGGTTTTTTCCGGAGTCATCGTGAGCGCGAGCCGCATATCGCCGGTCTTGGCGTCGTTTTGGTAGAGGAGCTGCGCGCCTTGCGAGCCGACGCGCACGCCATAGCCGTGCGCGAATTTTTCGTCGGTCGCGGAGGTCCACGTGCCGAAGATGGTCCAGCGGCCGTGCACGTAGTCGGGGTTGGTCGCCGTGACGAAATTCCGAAACGCGGGCGCGACGGTGGTCGATGTCACGTCGGCGGCGGCGATGGGTTGCGCGGTGGTGGCGAAGACGGCGGGGCCGGGATCGCTGATGTTGTGCTTGGGCTGCACGGCGACGCGGAGGAATTTTCCGATGTCGCCCGCGCCGAGGGCGTAGGTCTTGAGCGGCGCGTGGCCGCGGCTCACGGCGATTTCGCGGGCGTTGGCGCCGGCGGCGTCGTCGCAGACCGACCACGTGATCACAGACTGGTCTTCGCGGCCGGCGAGCTCGTAGGCGTAGGCGACGGAAATTTTCCCGGCGGCCGGCGCGGAGAGCGTCGGGCCGGCGGCGAGCGTGGGCGGGGCGATGAACTTGGGCTCGACGAACACCCACGCGGTGCAGCGCAGGCCGTTCGCGGCGGTCGCGGTGATCGGGACGTAGGCGGGCAGGCCGGGGTTGTTGCCGGTGACGGTGATGCTCGGGCCGGTCGTGCGGCTGAGCGTGATCAATTTTGAGTCGGTGGACCACGTGATCGTTTGATCGGCGCGGGTGGGTTGCACGGTCGCGCCGATGGTGGCGGTCGTGCTGCCGGTGCGGATGCTCGGCGTTGCGGGGCCGCCGGCGCCGAAGCCGCCGAATCCACCGGTGCCCGCGGCACCCGCGCCGCCGCGGGCGGGCGCGGCGGCGGGGTCGGTGCCGTTGTTGAGGGCGAGGCGGAACGGCAGGCTGCCTGCGCCGGCGGCTTCGTATTTGGCGCGGGCGTTCGCGGGGTCCCAGTCGTCGATGGTGCCGTTGGGCGCGGCGCGGAGCAGGTTCCAGGGGTTGAAGGCGCGCGCTTCCTCGGCGGAGAGCTCGCGCGAGTAGGTGAAGGTGGGCTCGCCGGCCGTGCCGTCGGTGATGCGCGCGGGCTGGCCGTGGGAGTTTTTCGTGCGGTAGGTGAGGTAGAAAAGATTTGGGCGCGGCGGGGCTTTCGCGCGGACCCATGCGGCGGTGTCGGGCATCACGCAGTCAATGAGCGCGACGCCGCGGCCGGCGCTTTTTGAAAACTGCATGCCGCGCGCGGCGGAAAACTTGCAGCGGACAAACGCGATGCCGCCGGCCGCGCACACGCCGGAGCCGGTGGGAAAAACAATTTCGCAATCCTCCCACACGCCGACCTGGCCGCCGCCGATGAAATCGTCGGTGCCCTCGATGAAAACGTTTTTGAAATACGAGCGCGTGGTGCGGATGAACGTCGTGTCGAGGCGCGAACAGAAGGCGACGTTCTCGTAGTGGTGGCGGTCGCCGACGGCGTCGAGGGCGACGGCCTGCGTGATCGTGGCGGAGCGCTTCGCGAGGTTTTTCGTGGCGTCGCCGGGGTAGGCGTAGTCGACGTTGCAGTAGTTGAGGAACGTGAGGTTGCGCGCGGTGAAGCCGGTGGCGTTGACCATGACGACGTAGCCGTTGGAGGAGCCGCCGGCGTCGCCACCGCCCATGCGGTTGCCACGGTTGTCGGCGAGCACGACGGCGCGGCGGTTGTGGGTGAGGCCGAGGAGCGTGAGAAAATTCTTGGTGATGGTGAGCCCGGTCGTCGCGCCGGCGGGCGCGGGGATTTGGTAAACGCCGGGCGCGATGCCGATGACGGTGGGCTTTTCGGGAGTGCCGGCGGGCGCGGCGGCGTAGGCGGCTTGGAGGGTGCGGAATTTTTTCGCGCCGGGATCGTCGGCGACGAGGCGGGCGTCGACGAGGAAGTCGTAGGTGAGCGCGGCGACGTCGATGGAGCGGTCGATGGGCTCGCCGGTGACGGGCATGGTGTCCTGCGCGTGGACGCGCGGCGCGGGGCGGAGCAGGCCGGCGAGGAGGAGGAGGCCAGCGAGGCGAAGGCGCGCGGGATTTTTCAGCATAGGTGCCCGATGGTGCGGACGACCGGACTGACGCAGCGCGCGCGGCGACGTTGCCGGTTCCGGGCTTTCAAAATTTTCGGGCGCGCGTTCGACTGCGTTTCCTCCGCTTCCATGAAAACCATCCTCCTGCTCGTCGCCTCGAACGTGTTCATGACCTACGCGTGGTATGGTCAGCTCAAGCTGAAGGTTTTCGAGGGCAAGTCGCTGGGGCTGGTGATCCTGATGTCGTGGGGGATCGCGTTTTTCGAGTATTGCCTGATGGTGCCCGCCAACAAGATCGGCTACGCGGGCGGGCTGACGGGCTACCAGCTGAAAATCATCCAGGAGGTGATCTCGCTGGCGGTGTTCGTGGGGTTCGCGTGGCTCGTGCTCGGCGAAAAACTCGCGTGGAACTACGCGGTGAGCTTCGTGCTGATCGTGGCGGCGGTGTGGTTCGCGGTGGCGTTCAAGCCGACGGCGGGGCGGTGACTGCGGCTCCACGTGTTTTGCCTTAACCACTACGCGTAACGGAAGTGCGTTCGGAGGTGAAGGCCCTGATGAGGCCTTCCCTCACCGAGGCGTCGGGCGACCGTCGAGCCTCCACAGGCGTAGGCAGGTTCGCCCTGCGTCATGCCACGATTGCCACGTCATAAGCGGCGAACTGCCGGTCGGTCGTGACGACCGGGACGTCGAGGCGGAGAGCGGCGGCAATGATCAGGCGGTCGAAGGGGTCGCGGTGGTGGGCGGGCAGGCTTGCGGCTGCGAGGCACAGGCCGGAGTCGACCGGCAGCTCGGACAACGCGTAACGTGCCGTCAGCTCGCGCAACCAAGGGAGGGGCGGCGCCGGCAACTCAAGTTTCCCTTGCCGGTGCTTCACCGCGATCTCGAAGGCGCTGATGGCGCAATACCAACGGCCCGGTGCCCGGCCGAGCTGGGTGCGGGCGGAGCGGGACAAACGACCGTCGCCCATCGCGAGGAAAATCAGCGCGCAAGTGTCGAGAATCATCGGCAGTCCGCGGGCCATTCCTCCTCGGTGGCGCCCTCCGTCGGATCGTAGTGCAGCGTGATGGCACCGAGCTTCGGGTCGGGGGCCATCGAGACGGTCTTGCGGTGCGGCACGAGGTCGGCGACGGGGGTGCCGTTGCGGCAGATGACGATGCGCTCGCCGTGTTCCTCGATTTCGGCGAGCAGACCGGAGAACCCCGTCTTGGCCTCGTGGACGTTGATGGACTTCATGGCCCCGGGGTTAGTCCGGTTAGTCCACCCGGTCAAGTGCCGGGCTTACGGCGACTTCTTCTTCGCCGCCGGCGCCGGTTTCGGATCGAGGTTGGCGGCGAGTTGGGCGGGGGTGACGGTGGACTGGACGCCGTTTTTCGGGACGTCGATTTTCGCGAGCCACACGATTGCGTTGAGGACGAGTTTGCGTTGGTCGTCCTGAGCCCAGCCGGCGTGGTGGTGGCCGCCGGTGAAGCCGAAACCGCGGCTGCCGTTCGCGTTTTCCGAGACCCACATCACGTGCTGCGGGAGGCCTTGCGCGACCTGGGCGCGCACGGCGGGGTTGCCGGAGTGCGCGCCGTCGGGGCGGGCGGTCGTGCTTGCGGGCGGGACGGCGGTGAGAATGGGCGTGACGCCGCCCAGGCCGGCGCGGAAGCGCATGTTGAAATACCACTCGTCGTTGGTCGTGAAGGGGCGCACGCCGCGCGTGACGGCGTGGACGGGGAGCTGTTGGAAATTTCCGTCCCAGTGCGGGTTCACGGACCAGTTGATTTCAAACGCGCCGCCGATCCAGTCGAGGAACTCGGCCTGGCCTTTCTCGAGCGTGGGCTCGACGGCGTAGTGGAGGCAGCCGAGGCCGGCGCCGCGCGCGAGTTGGCGGCCGAGGACGGCGAGGCGGTCGCCGATGAGCGCGGGGTGTTTCGCGCCACCGTCGCTGTAGATGACGATCGCGTCGGCGTCGGCGAGGGCGGTGTGGTCATCCACAGGCGCGCCGTCGACCTGACGCGTGGGCCAGCCGCCGTCGAAGACGCGGACGTTGACGCCGGGGAAATTCGCGAGGCACCGCTGAAACAACAGGCAACCCGCGCGGTGTTCGTGCGCGCCGGGGCCGTGGCTGGGCGCGCCGGCGATTAGGACGATTTTCCTGTCGGCGGCGGCGGCCGCGCCGAGGGCACACGCCCACGCGGCCACGAGGAGGACCGAGGCGCGGAGGGTTTTCATGCGCGCCTACTTTTTCTTCGGCGCCGCCTTCGGATCGAGGTTGGCGGCGAGCTGGTCGGCGGAGACGGTGGAGGCGACGCCGTTTTTCGGCACGTCGACTTTCGCGAGCCAGAGGAGGGCGTTGAGGACGACCTTGCGCTGGCTGTCGTTGCCCCAGTTGGCGTGGGTGTGGCCGCCGGTGAAACCAAAACCGCGGCCGCCGTCGGGGCGTTCGAAGACCCACATCATCGTTTCGGCGCGGCCCTTGGCGGCGACGATATGCGGATAGGGGCCCTTCGGCGCCACGTAGGGGCCGGCGCGCACTTCGTCGGACGGCGGGGCGGAGAGGATCGGCGTGACGCGCGTGGCGTCGTCGGCCCAGCGCATGTTGATATACCACTCGTCGCGGTTGCCGAAGGGCTTCACGCCGCGCGTGACGGGATGGTCGGGGAACTTCTGAAAATCCGGCGACCACATCGGATTGCACGACCAGGCGTTCTCATAATAGCCGCCGATCCAGCGCTTGAATTCCGCGCCGCCATTGTCGGCCGGCACCTCGACGCCGTAGTGCATGAAGCCGAGGCCCACGCCCTTTTTCGCGAGGTCGTCGAGGATCTGTTTGTGGTTCTCGACGACGGCCGGGTTTTTCCCGCCGCCATCCGCGTAGATCACGACGGCGGCGACGCCCTCGAAGGCGGACGCGTTTTCCGGCCAGCCGCCGGAGACGACCTCGACCTTCACGCCGGGCGTCGCCGCGAGGCATTGCTGCAACAACAGCGAGCCCGCGCGAAACTCATGCATGCCGGGCGGGTGGCTCGGCTTGCCGGCGATGAGGAGGATTTTCTTGTCGGCGGCGGACGCGGTGGCCGCGGCGAACGCGAGCGTGATGGCGGCGAGGAGCGCAAGGGGTTGGAGGAGTTTCATGGTGAGAGCGTGGATTTTTCGAGGGCGGCCGCTTGCCAGTCGTAGCCGCGAGCGTGAGGGCGCGGCAAATTACTTCAGCGCCTTGCGCAGGAATTTCAGGCCGTTGAGGGCGATGTCGTCGCGCTTCGGCTCGATCTTGCGCCAGATGGCGGCGGCGCGGGCGATGACTTTCACGTCAGTCGTGAACGACTCGATCACGACGTCGCCCTTGTAGCCGATGGCCTTGAGGGCCTTCACGATTTCGGGCCACGCGATGTGGTCGCCGCCGGGCGTGCCGCGGTCGCTGCCGCAGGCGTGGAAATGCGCGAGGTGTTTGCCGGCTTTGCGGATGGCGGCGGCCTGGTTCTTCTCCTCGATGTTCATGTGAAACGTGTCGAGGTGCAGCTTCACGGCGGGCGAGCCGACGGCCTTGATTAACCGGAGGCCCTGATCGCAGGTGTTGAGGAAATCGGTCTCGAACCGGTTGAGCGGCTCGATGCAGATCGTGACGCCCTTCGCGGCGGCGTGGGCGGCGAGGACCTTCAGGTTTTTCACGACGAGGGCCCACTCGATTTTCTGCTGATCGGGCGCGACGGCATCCGCCTTGCCGACGACGGAATAGACGGGGCCGATGAGCTTCGGGCAACCCATCGCCGCCGCCTGATCGATGAGGGCGACGCAGTAGTCCATGCCGGCCTTCTGGTCGGCGTCGGAGCCGCGGAAATCGCGGCCGGGGCCCATGCACGCGCACACGCTGCCGATGGCGAGGCCGGCCTTGTCGGCGGCGGCTTTGACCTTGGCTGGATCGATGTGGCTCGGGTCCTCGATGGGAATCTCGACGGTGTCGAAGCCCCACTTCTTGAACTTCGCGAACAGCTTCACGCTGTCGGTCGTAAACGGGGACGTGTAGAGGAAGGAATTTAGGCCGATTCTCATGGGAAAAATTGGGGGGGACGTGGACGTGGGTGGGACGTGGAGGAGCGTGGCAGGGGAAAACAGATCGCGGGGGGCGAGGCGTGAAGTGCGCAGGAAGGAGAACGCCCGCGCGCGACGGCTCAAGACTGAAAGGCGCGCCGTCTCACACGCGCGGCCGCGTCGCCAACGCCGTCGCGTAAATCTTTTCAACGAGCGCCACCTCGTCGGGCGCGAGCGGCCGGCGCGGCGCGCGCACCGTCTCCGTGCCGCGCCCCTCGCGCGCCTGCACCCATTTGATGAACTGCACAAACTTCGGCACCGTATCGAGCCGCAGCAACGGCAGGAACCACGCGTAGAGCGCGTCCGTCCGCGCCCGGTCGCCCGCGCGCGCCGCTTCGAAGAGCGCCACCGACTCGCGCGGAAACGCGTTCACCAATCCCGCGATCCAGCCCTCGGCGCCGACGCCGATGCCCTCGACGATCGCATCGTCCATGCCCACGAGCACCGTCAACCGCGCGCCGACGAGCGCGCGAATCGCCGACACGCGCCGCACGTCGCCACTCGACTCCTTCACGGCGTGGAGATTCGCGTGTTCCGCCGCCAACTCCGCGATTTGGACGGGGAGGAAGTCGGTTTTGTAGGCGGGCGGATTGTTGTAGAGCATCGCGGAAAGCTTCGTCGCGCGCAGCACCGCCGCCACGTGCGCCTTCATCTCCGACCAATCGGTCGCATAGGCGTAGGGCGGCAACACCATCAACCCGCGACACCCCGCCCGCGCCGCCGCGCGCGCGAGCGCCACGGCCTCCGCCGTCGCGAGCGCCGCGATGCCGATCACGACGGGCGCGCGCCCGCCGACGGCCTTTACGCACGTCGTGGCGACGGCGATTTTTTCCGCGACGCTCAACGTCGCCGATTCCCCGAGCGACCCGCAGCACACGATGCCCGTGCAACCGCTGTCGATCATCCAGCGCGCGTGTCGCGCGAGCGCCGCGTGGTCGATGGCGCCGCTGGCGCGCAAATTGGTCGTGATCGCGGGGAGAACGCCGGTCCAGGTCATGTTCATGGTGGTGGGAAACGTGTTTTCATTCGGGCGCGGCGCAGGGGAAAAGGCACCGAAAAAATTTTCGCACGAATCGGAATCCAAACCACCAGAGTCTTTGGAACGCTAATTCTCGCTAATTTCTCGGAGGCCCGGGAGCGGAGGGCCGCGTGCGTGCCCCGCCTAATCGGCGTGGCGCGGACGCGTTTTTCGGGACGAGTGGTGAACCACGGATGGACACGGATACACACGGATTCAGAAGAAAAAAAACCGTTCGAAGGGCCGCAGCGGTCGCGCCGCGTTCAGTGGCATCAGCC
>JBEANZ010000371.1:0-4043 GCA_041165185.1 Verrucomicrobiota bacterium
CACCGGGCTCGTGCGCAGCGGCGCCGACGTAATCGCGAGCACCGCGCCGAGCCGCAGCGCGCCGCCGCGCTGGAAGGCATTCGCGCCTTCGACCAATTCCACGGCGTCCTTCGATTTCACCGCTTTCTCGATGCCGTAGAATTTCGCGAGCGGCTGATTGAGAAACGTGTAGTCGGCGTGGAGAATTTCTTTCACGGGCCGCTCGTGCCGGACGAGATGGTCGAACGTCGCCACGGCCTCATCATACATCGCCGCCCGCACCTCCTCGGTGAACTCCGGGAACCGACCGGTATCGATGCCGCGATACTGATCGAAGCGGTAGAACCCGAGCCACTGGCCGAAAAACTCCGTCGCGAGCCGGCGCGCCTTCGGATCGGCGGTCATGCGTTTCACCTGTTGCGCCAGCAGCGCGGGCTTGCGCAGCTCTCCCGCGCCCGCCGCGCGGCGCAGCTCTTCGTCGGGGATCGAGGACCACAGGAAAAAACTCAGGCGGCTCGCGAGTTCCCAGTCGTCGAGCGGACGCTCGGCGCGGCTCGCGACCGTCTCGACGCGATAGAGAAACGCCGGCGAGACGAGCACGCGCGCGAGCACCGCGCGGATCGCGTCGTCGTGGTCGAGGGCGTTGGCGGTGCGGGAGTGTTGGTAGAAAGTTCTCAGGCCCGTTTTCTCGGCGGCGGTGAGCGGCCGGCGCCACGCGCGGCTCGCGAAGGCGAGCGCGTCCGCGATGTGGCCGGGCTCGGCGCGGCGCTGGGCCTTGGTCACCTCGTCGTAGCTCGCGCGCACCGGGGCGAGGTAGCGCTGCATCTCGACGGGCAGGGCGGCGATTTGCGCGGCGTCGAGGTCCTGGAGGTGCGGACTCTTCAGTTTCACCGCGTAGTGTTCGCCGAGCACTTCAAGATAGCCGTCGTGGTAAGGCCACGAGCCGAGCAGATCGTTCCAGGCGTGGTTGAGGCGCGCGCGGTCGGCGTCGTCCACGAGGTAGGTCGCGAAGAAGGCGTCGTCGCGCTGGTATTTTACCTTCAGGACAAACGCGTCGTGCTCGGGGGTGTTGTAGGTGCTGTCGAACGGGAGCGGCACGGGATCCTTGTCGGAGGGGTTGGCCTCGCCGTGCGAGTTCGGCGGCAGCAGCGCGAGGTAGCGCGCGAGATTCGCGCGGAAATTCCGGTAGCCCGCGCTCGCCGGATCGCCGAGTAGGACGGGCTTTTGGCCGCGCGCCGGTGGACTGTCGATGCGGTCGGCGATCACGAGACGCACGACCGCGCCGCGTTCCGCGCCGAGCTCCGCGTCCACCTGAAGCTCGGCCGACGTGCCGGCCGCCGGCGCGGCGATCTCAAAGGAAATCGTGCCCGTCGCCGCGAGATCGTCCTCGCCGAGCGCGGTGCCGTCGGCGGATTTTCCGAATTGCAGCGCCGCGATCGCGTCCGCCGACAGCAGCGTGCGCAACGGCTGCGTAGAAAGGATCGGACCCGGCTGGAAGCGTCGGCCCCCGGCGCCAGCGCCGACGACATCGCCGACGTTCGCCGTCGCGGCGCCGCGCGCGCCGAAGACGGGCGCGCCGCGCGTGACGATGCGCGCGTTGCGCCAGAGGACGACGGGCTTCGCGCCGGGGCTCGGATTTACGTCGGTGAACGTGAGAAAGACCTTGAGCGGCGCGCCCGGCGTCGGGGCCGGCCCGCCGCGGCCGCGCCCGCCAAAAAAACGCCCGCCGCCCACCACGTGGACAAAACTGTGCGTCGGCTCGGCCGTCAGCGCGGAGTCGTCGAAGCGCAACGGACTTTCGTCGCCTTGGCCGCCGGCGGCCGCATCGCCGCGCCCGAAAAACCAACTCGGCCAAGTCGTGAGCGTTTTCTGAAGATCGGCGGCGGCGGCGCGGCCGCGTTCGAGCGACGCCTTCACGTCCGCCGTCGGCGCCGGCAGCGCGCGCCACCGATCGGCGAAGTCCTGCGCAGGATAGCCGAGGTCGGATCGGTTGACGACCGACGCGATGTGCTCCGCGAATTTAGCAGTGAGTCCCTCCTGCGCGGCGAGCGCGCGAACCGTCGCCCGCGGATCGCCCAGTGCGGCGCGGTGCTTGAAATACCACGCGACGAAAAACGCCTTGCCGTAGCGCTCGAGCCCGAAGGGCAGGCCGCCCTCGCCGGAGACCACGCGAAAGCCCTTGGCGGCGTAGAGCGCGTTGATGCGCGTGAGCGCGGCCAGTTCCTCGCCGCTACGGCCGGTGTAGTTGGAAAATTCGAGCGGCCCCGCGCCGATCACCGCGTGCTCGGCCACGCGCTTCGCCGCCTCAAGATAACGCTCGACGCTCGCATCCTGCACGAACTGCACATCGCCGAAATTCGTGAACCCCTCGCCGCCGACGGAGTCGGCCGACGCGTCGATGCCCGTCTCGATTTCGACGCCCGTGAGATCGCGGAGGGCGTAGGCGTATTCGCCGCTCGTGAGTCGGCGCACGGTCACGTGCCCGGGCTCGCCGGCGTGATCGCGCGCGTAGGCCTTCAGTTCACCGCGCACCCACGTCGCGGCGGCGGCGCGCTCGGCGGCGGCGGGAAAGTGCGTGGCATCAGACGGCGGCATGTCGGAAGCCTCGAGCGCCTCGGCGATTTTGTCCCACGCCTCGGCGTGCCGCCCAATGGACGGCTGTGCCACGAGTCGCTCGAGATTGAGCCCGCCGGCGGGTTTCGACTTCGAGTTGTCGTGGCACTCGAAACAGAATTTCCGAAACAGTTCCGGCGGCGCGCCCGCGAGCGACGCCGCGCCCAACCACGCGCCGCCCACGAGCACGGCGAGAGAGGACGCGAGGCGATTCATGGGGTTTCCAGCGAGAGAACGAACGGGGTGAGGGGCAACTCGCCGCACGCTGAGAGGGCCGGGAGCGAAGGCAAGGCCTCCCGCGCCGACTACGACCAAAGCAATACCGGGGCGTAGCACGATTGTTCGCTTGAACGGAACAACCCCGTCGCACCTCTTGTTCCGCACGCCCCACACCCCACGCCGCGCGGGCGGCCTCTGGATTTTTCCCGCGCGGCCTACGCCCCGCTCAACATTTTCGTCCCGTCCCACCCCAACCAACCATGAAGAGGATTCGCCACCATCGCCCGCTCATCGTGGTCGCCGCCTGCTCGCTCGTCACGCTGCTCGCCGCTCAGCCTCCGACTGCGACCACTTCATCCGCCGCGGCACCTGCGCGCGGTGGCCGCGGACCGGGCGTCGAGGCGAGCGTCGTCACTGCCGCCCGCTCCCCCGAGGTCAACGCCAACGGCACGATCACGTTCCGCCTGCAGGCGCCCAACGCCAAGACCGTGCGCGTCGTCACCGACTTCCCCAAGCTCGGCGACGTGCCCGTCAACGGCTCCGCCGGCTTCGACATGACCAAGGACGACGGCGGCGTCTGGTCCTACACGTCGCCAAAACTCTCGCCGAGCTACTATCAATACTGGTTCGTCGTGGACGGATTCTCGACGCCCGACCCGCAAAACACGTTCGTCCGCCCCGCGTCCGGCGTCTACAAAAGCGTCGTCGCCCTCCCCGGCAAGGAGGCCGAGTGGATGATGTTTCGCGACGTGCCGCACGGCAACCTGACCGAGCACCACTATCTCAATCCGGAAAACAAAACCGCGCGCCGCGTCGTCATCTACACGCCGCCGGGCTACAACACGAGCGGCCGGAGATATCCCGTCATCTACCTCCTCCACGGCGCCAACGACTACGAGCGCGGCTGGACGCAGACCGGCATGGCCAACACGATCATGGACAACCTCATCGCCGACGGCAAAGCCATCCCCGCGATCATCGTGATGCCCTTTGGTCACGACACGACGGGCTCCACGGGCAAGCTCCCCGAAGTCCGCGCCCTGCAAGCCTCGCTCGGCTACACCCAGCCTCCCGGTCGCGGCCCCGGTGGTCCGTTCGGTCCGGGTGGTGCGGCCGGAGCGCCGGGCGCTGCGGGCGCGGGTGGTCGCGGCGCGGTCCCCACCGGCCCGAGCTACATGGAAAAGGATCTGCTGGGCTACGTGATTCCCTACGTCGAAAAGGAATTCCGGGTG
>JBEANZ010000372.1:0-6375 GCA_041165185.1 Verrucomicrobiota bacterium
GGTGTAGGTGAACGGTGCCCCCACGGTGGCGGTTGCAGTAGCGGGGCTGATGATTTCGGGCGGGGGGACGTCAGGCACGAATTCCACGAACACCTGATAGTCGGTCTCCCCGTTCATGCCATCCACCTCGAGCGAATAGGTGCCGGCTCCAACGTGAACGTTGCTGATCTCGAAGTCAGAAGGAATACCCTGACCCGCAGCATAAATCCCACCGGAAAGATACCCAAAAAGCGATACACCGTTCGGATTACTGGACCAGGCGCGGAGCGTGCCGGCCGCCGGCACCTGGAAATCGTAGAAATCGCGGGAGTAGTCTGTCTGAATATTTCCGTCCTCGTCGGTGCTTAGGAACGAGTTAATGTAACCGCCGCCTGCGAAGAGCTGGATGGGACCGCCGACCACTGTCAACGTCTCGTTCCGAATCGCGCCGGTCTCAACAACTGTATAGGGTTGGGCCGGATCGAGGCTAAATTTCTGCCAGAAGAGCTGCACCGTATAGGTGCCGGGCGGAGGCAAGGCGTCAAGGGAGAGTTGGTCGTTGTAGTGGCGGATAGCAGTGTCCAACGTGTAGGGAGGCTGATACAACACGCGCGCCGCGAGCCGGTAGTTGTCGGGAATGGGAAAGTTTGTGCTGATCGTTGGGCGAGTCGCCTGATTGAAATAGTAACTGGTGAGGGCCACCTGACGATCCTTGATGAGGGCATGCCTGAGGGGTTGGTCAGAGCCGATTTCGAGGAGGGTGGAGCCGGTGGCGTCGTATTTCAGCCAATAGAGGGCGAGCGGGTAGTAGTCGCCCGGGGGCGGTAGGCTCTGAAGGGGCCGGCCGTTGTTTTCCCACTCCTGAGTCGCGTGGAAACCCGTGCCGACGCCGACGATGGGGAACTTGGCGCGGAGCTTGTAGCGGCCGGCGGGCGGGACCGGGAGCAGTTGCACGGTGTCGGTCGAAATGACCGGCCGGTCGGCACTCACGAAGGCATAGGTCGAAAGCTGGACCGAACCGCCGTTGGGGTTGGCGACGAAGGTGCGCGGCTGGGGCGGCCCGATGATGCCAACGCCCGGAGACTGATAGAGCGTGAAATTGTAACCGTAGGTCCCGGACAACGATGGGAGAACGATGGACATCTGCACGGTCACGGCTTCACCGGGCGCCACCGTGGCGCCCAACGGCTCGGTGTCGGCCCGGCCGACATGGGCGGCATCCCAGATATCGAGATAGTAGCCCGGGCCCCACGTCGTGGTGCCGGAGTTCCGAATCCGGACGGTGCCGACCACCGCGCTGCTGACCGAGCCGCTGGTGGGGAAGTTAATCGCCTCCCACACGACCGCGTCGGCGGCGGAGAGGGCAAGCGGGGCGACCAGAATGGTGAGCGCCAGCGCGACTGTGCGTGCGAGCGCGGACCGGGGACGGAGCAGTTCAGGACCGCAATACGAAGCGGAACCAGAACCGCGAGTCGTGGCCTGGGGGTCCAGTCCAGGAATCAGGGAACGAGCGGGCATGCCGCCCACTCCTCCACGGGCGAGACGCCCGTGCCACGTAAGCACCCGTCCGTGGGATCGGGCTTCCAGCCGCATCCCGCCATCAGGACGCAAAAACAGCGCATCACAAATCCCCTTCGTGCCCTGACTCACGTGGCGAAGGGCTCGCGCAAGCCATGAGGCGGTCCGAGTTCGTAGTTCCGGCTTCAGCCGGTGAATCGGATCGGCCCAAGGCCCGGCTGAAGCCGGAACTACGAACGCGGAACCGCCTACCATATTACCGGATGGGTGGACGGAAAGCGGTTTCACGGCAGGAGCGGCGGACAGAGGCGTCTTCATGGTCGGGGCGGCGGGGTTCACGGCTCCAGGAGGCGCGTCGTGCCTTTCATCAACGCGGGAATCTCATCCGGGCGGCCGTAGCCGGAGAGGCGTTTTTGTTCGTCGAGCACGAACACATAGGGGAGCTGCGAGAGTTTCAGTTGCACGGCGACCGGGCCTTTCATCCCGAGGGGCTCAACACAGGTCGTGCCCGACGGAACGAGGAGGGCCTTCTTCCCCTTGGGCAGCGCGGCCGGGGTGCCGACGGCGACATAGACCCACGAGATGCCGGGGACGCCGGCCTTCCCCGGGGTGCGATAGTCGCTTAGCCCGGGCGGGCCGGCGGGCGAACGGGCGGCATCGTAGAAAACGACGGCGGTGAAGCGACCGGAGAGCTGGCTCAGGCTGGTCTTGACGCCCTTGTCCGTCGTGAGCGGGAAATCGAGGGGCTGGCGAATAAGCGCGCCGCGGGCGGCGAGTTTTTGCGCGGCGGCCTTGACCGAGGCTGGAGCGGGCATGGTGAGAATCCGGTTGGCGAGCTCCCGGCTGTGGTCGCAATGAGTGTGCTCCGCAATCGAGAGGTAGTTGCCGTAAACCTGCGGCAAGTGGCCGAACTCAACATGGAGCCGATCCGCGAGCGTCTCGGACTCGGCCGGCGAACTCAGCCAGTGTTTTCCGCCGAGGCGCTTGGTCACGCCGTGCCGCTCCACGGAGTGGGCAACCTCGTAGCGGTCTTCAATGGGGTGGGCCTTGTTCGTGCGGAAGGCGCCGGCGACGGCAAGGGCGGACTGCTCGTGCGCCGGATCGGAGGCGAGGATGCCCTCAAGGCCGGCGAGCGCCTCGAGTTTTTTCGCGGCGGGCGCCTGAGCGTGGGTGGGATACTTGCCGTGAAAATCGCGAGCGGCGGCAGCGACGGCGCGGAAGTTCATCGCCTTCGCGCGCTGTTCATCGGCGAGCTGTTGCGGGGTTTTCCGACCCGCGGCGACAGGGGGAGTGGAAGGTGAAGTTGACGTTGAGGTTGAAGAGGCCGGAGAGGCGGGGAGAACGGCGACATTGCGTCGGAGGGCGAGCACGCCGTCCCACGCGAGGTCGGCGGCGGACTTGGCGGCGGCGGAGTTGGGCGCGGCGTTGGCGGCACCCGTGGCGGAGGGGCTGGCGGGCGAAGCGCCCGATTGGCCGGGGGCGTTGGCGGCGTTGCCTTGGGCGAGCGCCAGCACGGGGACGGCGAGCACCGAGGCGACGGCGAGGACGCCGCGAAAGGAAGAGGAGGTCATGCCGGGGTTGAAGGGGAGACGGAAAAGGGAAACGAGGAGGGCAAACATTGGGCCGGCCGGATAACCGGAACGCCGAGCGGGCGGAGGTTTCGCCGCCCACGAGACAGGCCTCGCGAACCCAAGCACCTGCGAGTCCACATCAGGGAGCGCGGACTCGTGTTCGAAGGTGTGCCGGCGGGGTTCATCATATGGTTTCACTCCCAGCTCGCGACTCCGAGCCGGAACGATCTTGTTGAACCGCGAATGGACGCGAAGAAGAGCCACGACCTGCAACACGAAGACAGGCCCACGCCAAACGCTGGGAGGAGATTTGGCCGGGAACCGCTGTTGGGCTGCCTCTGCATGCGCGTCTATTTGCGTCCATTCGCGGTTCTTCGATAGCACAGGTGCGGCTGAGGTTTCGGCTGGATCGATCCCGGCTAGGGTTTCTCGGGCGGGGCGGCCGGTTTGGCCTTGGGGCCGGAGCGCTTGCGTTCGGAGGCGCGGGTGCCCCCGGCGAGTTCGTATTCGGTCGAATCTTCGCCGAAGTAGCCCTTGATGCCGCTGCGGACGCGGCTGCTACTGGGGCCGAGGATCGCCAGAAGGTCGTCGCGGCGGTTGCGCAAGGGCGCCACCTCGTCATCCTTCTTTTTCAGTTCGGTGAGGATATTGTCGAGTTCGTCCCGGTGGGCTTGGTATTGGACGACCGTGAGATCCTTCAGCGTGAAAGCGGGGTTGGGCAGCCAGACCTTGAGGATATTGTCGGCTTCGATGACAAAATCAGCGGGGGAGGATTTGGCGGGCATGGGGGCGGGGGAGTTGAGGGTTTAGGGTTGAGCGTGGGGGGCTTGGGTTGAGGGTTTGGGAGTTCGGGGCTGATGATGGCGTCTGAGGAAAAATTACGGAAACGATAGGTCGGGAGCCGCCGGCGGGAGGTGCCCTCCGACGACTCGGGGAACGCGCGCGGTGGAGACCGGGACGGCTCCCGCATGACGGGGCAGACCTCCCTCGGCTTGCCGAACGCGGGCTCCGGGCAATTTGACCGGGCTCGCACACCGGGGAACGCGTCCTGAGACCCGGGGAACCAAGGAAATCTCCGGTGGGACCGCCGCCCCGGACAATCGCACGGGCGGAGTCCAATAAAGACCGCCGCCCCCGGCCGGCGGAAAGCGATCTCCGGGGCGGGGAAACGAATCCGCCGCGCGCGGATCGAACCCCATCGCCCGGACCATGCCTCCGGAGCACAATGGCAACCCCGCCGTTGAGGCGGGGGCCACCGGCAATCTTCCCCAAGCGAACCGAAAATCTATCCGCGCCCGCCGCAATTCCGCCGGGCGAATGAGAACGGCCTTGCGATCCGCACCGGGCTTCTCGCCGCAAACTACCGGAGACCGGAGACCGGAGACCGGAGACCGGAGCGGGCGGCGAGCGGGGCGGAAGCGGGGCGACTGAAATATTCCTGTGCCATGCGGGGCGGACGGGAATAGGGACGATCAAAACCGGAAATTCAATCCCTATTTAGCGAAACATTGTTAGGTATTGCCCGGTAGACGGTTGAGATATTTTTGATTATTCCCCACGGAATATACGTCAAAATGCTGAGTTGGCGCCAAAGCCGCGCACAGGGAAGGGGTTACCCCGCACCCAGGCCAATGAGAGCCGGGCGTCGAGATCTGAGACTCCTCGCTGTTTTCGGGATGTCCCGGTTTCGCCGTCGGTTGCTCTCTGCCACGCGGCTTGAAGGAGCGCCGCGCGGGCCCGTGCGTTCGCGGCCAGCGCGGGCCTATCTGCCACAGCGGAATACGGACGACGGCATTGCGGCGGCGCGGGCAAGCGATTCGCCGAGCAAGGCTGCGCGACGTCCGCTCGATCCACGTGGATATCCCGATGCCACTTTCGCCTCTGCCCCCATTCCTCTGTCACCTGGATTCGGGGCGTCGCAGGGTTGCCCACTGGCGACCGCGCGGAACCGCCAAAGCCCAATTTGCCCCCGATTTCGGTCCTCCCCCGGCGGCTTCCGCAATCTCCGTTCCTGAACTGCACCCTTTCGACCGGCCTGAACGCCGTGCTCTTTGCACCCGATGCCCGGGCCGCAGACGCGGATCAGTTTCCCGATTCGCCGTCCGACCATGATTCGCGTCGATTTGGGAACCGCATTCCATTCCTCAAGTCCGCCCGCCCGTCCGCCCATCCCCGCCCGGCGCACACCGCGCCGCGTGATTTCCGCAAACCCAGCGTTGCTTCCCGCAGGCGCGTTCGTCTTTGCTTTTCGCCTATGCGTTTCCCCTCCGCTCTCACTCCGCTGGTCGCGTTGACGTTCGTCGCCGGTTCGCTCGTCGCGCAAGACCCCGCTCGCCCCAAGAACGGCAAGCGCGGCCCCGCCGCCGCCGCGAATCCCGCTCCGGCCGCCGCGCCCGCGCCCGGCGCGCCCGCCGCGCCCAGCCCGATGGCCAACGCCCCCGATTTCGTTCCCGTTAACCTCTTCCGCGTGCCCGAGGGCTTCGAGGTCACGCTCTGGGCCAAGTCCCCGCTCTTCCGCAACCCCACCAATATGGACATCGATGCGCAGGGCCGCATCTGGGTCACCGAGGGCGCCAACTACCGCCGCCACAAGGATCGCGTCAAAGAGGGCGACCGCGTCGTCATCCTCTCCGACACCGATGGCGACGGCGTCGCCGACAAGTCCGAGGTCTTCGTCCAGGAGGCGCCGCTCATCGCGCCCCTCGGCATGTCCGTGATCGACAACCAGGTCATCGTCTCCAACACGCCCGACCTCATCGTCTACACCGACGTCGACGGCGACGGGAAGTTCGACGGCCGCGTCGACAAACGCGAGGTGCTCCTCACCGGCTTCAACGGCCGCAACCACGACCACTCGCTGCACTCCGTCACCTTCGGCCCCGACGGCAAATGGTATTTCAACCAGGGCAACTGCGGCGCCCTCTTCACCGATCGCTCGGGGAAAACCTTCCGCGTCGGCGGCCCCTACAATCCCGTAAGCAACGGCGGCGGCGACTCGCTCTATAGTTGGACGCCCCCGCAAATCGGCGGCGCGAAGAGCGACGACGGCCATGTTTACACCGGCGGCTTCACCGTCCGCATGAATCCCGACGGCACCCACGCCGAGATCATCGGCTACGGCTACCGCAACAGCTACGAGCAAACCATCACCTCCTTCGGCGACGTGTTTCAAAACGACAACGACGACCCGCCCGCCTGCCGCACGAGTTTCCTGATGGAATACGGCGACTTCGGTTTCTTCTCCAAGGACGGCCAGCGCACGTGGGGCGCCGACCGCCGCCCCGGCCAGTCCATCCCGACCGCCGAG